>CAZKAU010000022.1:0-8746 GCA_964551065.1 Candidatus Woesearchaeota archaeon
CCCAGGATGTGCATAACTTGGAACAATGGCGTCAGGCTTTAATTTTTTTATTTTGATTTTCATTTTTTTATTTTGATTATCTGAAAACTTCAAGGTTTCCCCTCTTCTAAATTTTTCTATGTTCAAAACACTACCATCCCAGTATCTTATATTAACTCCAACTTCTTCAAACATTTGAAGAGTTCTTTTTGCATGTTCCAAATCATCTCCGCGATGTCCTTCATTCCAAGACTTATCAACTATAACTTCATCAATCCCAGATTGTACAATCCCTCTAGCACAATCCATGCAGGGAATTCCGTTAGTATACATTTTGCAGCCCTTCAAGGAAGCACCGATAAGTGTTGCATTATAAATGGCATTTCTTTCTGCATGTTCAAACCAATAAAACTTTTCAGGTTTTTCCTGCCTTTCAGGAAGATTATCCTTTAATCTCCTTACAAAACTATTGTATCCTGTAGATTTTATCTCTTTATCAGGACCAACAATAACCGCACCAATATGGGTTCGCTCATCCTTGCTTTTCATTGCAACAAGATAGGCCATAGACATAAAATAATCATCCCAATTTACCATTTCTAATTTTTGTTAAAGTACTATTTAATGTTTATTGCGTTGTTATCATTATTTTCCAACCCATGTGAAAATCGCCTTGTATAAAATCCATATCAGCATAAGATAATATATGAAAGAACTGAAATTGAAAATTCCTACAAGAATTAAATAAATTCCGAAGACCGCATCTATTCCACTCATAATATCTCTGAAAAGAATTAACTTCAAAATTAAATATCCCCCAGAATAAAATAGCGCTATTTGCAGAAAGGCAATGTTAAAATGCACTATGCTAATTACTCCGAAAGTAATTAAATCAAGGAGCATCAAAATCCAAATTATCATCTTATTCTCCAGAGACAGATAAAGCTTCAAGCGCACTTTTTGCATATTTTCTTATCTCTTCAGAAATATGATATTGTGGATCATCTACTTCTTCATAGGTAAACCATCGACATTCAGCTTTCTCCCGGCCTTGCGTTGCCTTGCTTAAATCATCAGTATCTGAAACCGCAAAATAAATTGCACTCGAGTGTTCATGAACATCATTTATTCTGTGTCGGTTCAAATAAACTGGGGAGACAAGTTCTTTATGATTCTCAGTTTCAAAAGGGACATGATTTGGATTGTAAAGTTTCACTTCCAACCCTACTTCTTCCTTAACTTCCCTCAGAGCTGCCTGATTTGAATCCTCGCCGAGTTCAATGTGTCCTCCAACCCCAAGCCATTTATGATATTTATCATGCATTCTCAGCAAAACCTTTTCCTGGTAAACTACAAAAACATCAACAGTTGGATCCAAGTAATAATTTATATGGGGCATTTTGAAAATAAATTTTTTTTATTTATATTGATTGTTGGTCTACAATTATAAGTGCCTCATCGCATGTTTCTTCTAAACTTGAAAATATTTTTTTGTAAGGGGCATATTCTTTCATATCAACTTTTATGGTGTCAAATTCCGAAAATTTTCCATCAGTGCCAATACAAAAATGCAGGGACCTATCTGTTTTATAACTTGCAATCATTTCTCCTAACTCCAAACGTGTCATTGCTCCATAAGATTTATTGCAATAATGTTCAGCTTCTCCAGGAAGCCAAAACATTACCGCCCCCATCTTTGATGCAACATCCAAATAATGCAATTCCCATTCTCTCTGCCTCGAGAATCTTTCCGAAGAAATTTTTATTCCTCCTGGTCTGTGTGGCGACACAATCATTATTTCATCTTCTTTTGAAGAAAGATAATCAATTGCTTCCTGGTGCCATTTTGGTGCCCCTCTTATTGGTCCAGCAAGAAAAATTAAAGGCTTGTCAATATTTTCTGAATAACTGTTTGGAGAAATCAACTCAACCATCTTAATTTATCCACACTTTGAACTTCCACAGTTTGTGCAAAGCAGACAACCCTCTTGATAAATCAAATCTTGGGAACCACACTCGCTACATTGCCCTCTTAATGCCTTTGTTCCGTCTGGAATATACCTTTTCAAAGCTCTCTTAACTCCTGCTTTCCATGAATTAATACTCTCACTGTCAAAGTTCAAAGAGTCCACAAGGTTTACCACATTCTGTATAGGCATCTCATGTCTCAATACACTGGATATTAGCTTTGCATAATTCCAGAATTCTTTATTAAACTGATGCGACAATCCTCCGATGGTGTTTTCATATCCGTATTTGTCTCTGTATCTAAAATCATATCTCGCGTTTCCGCTTTTATCTCTGATTTTTATTATTTGGCCTCTATGAACTGACTTTGGTATCGGGAACATTTCCCCTTCAGAGATTCCTGTAAAAATTTCATAAGGCTTACCCTTTCTCAAACCCACAAAAGCAATCCACTTTTCATCATCATTATTGAACCTAATAATTTCTGCATCTAAAACCGGAGGTCTCTTATAATTTGAAGGGTCATCGGACTTGCCTTTATCTTTGTTTGAGATCAAAACTCCACTTCTTGAACCGTCTCTATAAATAGTAACTCCCTTACATCCTTCTTTCCATGCGGTTAGGTAGAGTTGGTCAACAAGTTCTTCTGAAGCTGTTTCAGGAAGGTTTATTGTAACACTAATAGAATGGTCTACCCACTTTTGAATTGATCCTTGGAGTTTCACCTTTGCTAGCCAATCAACATCATTAGATGTGGCCTTATAGTAAGGTGATTCTTTTACAAGATTATCTATTTCTTCATCAGAGTATTCTTTAGCTGGGTTGTACCCCTTTGCCTGCATCCATTCTACAAACTTATGGTGGAATACAATATACTCTTCCCATGAATCCCCCACTTCATCTATAAACGCAACCTTTACATCCTTATCATTCGGGTTTACCTTTCTCCTTCTTTTGTAAACAGGTAAGAATACAGGCTCAATGCCAGAGCTGGTTTGAGTCATCAAGCTGGTTGTCCCGGTAGGAGCAACTGTAAGTAAAGCAATATTTCTTCTGCCATACTTCATCATATCTTCTTTTAGTTCAGGGGCCGCAATCAAAATCCTATTAACAAAAGGATTATCTTTCTCCTTTTCAAAATCAAAAACCTCAAAGGCTCCTCTTTCTTTTGCAAGATTTATTGAAGATCTATAAACTTCTACTGCAAGGGTCTTATGAACTTTTGTAGAAAAATCAATAGCTTCCTCACTTCCATATCTTAATCCAAGGGAAGCAAGCATATCTCCCTCTGCAGTTATTCCGATTCCAGTTCTTCTTCCTTCAAGAGCTTTCTTCTTGATATTCTTCCAAAGATTATACTCTATAGATTTAACCTCTTCCTCCTCCGGATCATTCTTTATCTTATCTAAAATCACATCGACTTTTTCAATTTCCAAATCGATAATATCATCCATTATTCTCTGAGCATAATGTGCATGGTCTTTGAAAAGTTCAAAATCAAAATCAGCTGAATCGGTAAACGGATTATTTACATAACTGTAAAGATTTATTGCAAGTAGCCTGCAAGAATCATATGGGCAAAGAGGAATCTCTCCACAAGGATTTGTAGAAACTGTTTTGAATCCAAAGTCAGCATAACAATCTGGAACAGATTCGCTTTGAACGGTGTCCCAAAACAAAACTCCTGGTTCTGCAGATTTCCATGCATTGTGAATTATTTTCTTCCATAATTCTTTAGCATCAACTTCTTTCGTAAAATGAGGGTCCGGTGAGTTTATAGGATACTGTTGAACATATTTGCTCTCTTTTTCAACAGCTCTCATAAAATCATCAGTTATTTTAACTGAAACATTAGCCCCAGTAATCTTTCCTGGGGTCATCTTGGCATCAATGAAAGATTCTGAATCAGGATGCTTAATTGAAACAGTTAACATGAGTGCACCTCTTCTTCCATCCTGTGCAACTTCCCTTGTAGAGTTAGAATATCTTTCCATAAATGGAACAATGCCTGTAGAGGTCAATGCGGAATTTTCAACTGCGCTTCCCTTGGGACGTAAATGAGATAAATCATGGCCCACCCCTCCACGGCGCTTCATGAGCTGAACCTGTTCTTGATCTATTTTCATAATTCCCCCATATGAATCAGAATCCCTGTTATTACCTATAACAAAGCAGTTGGATAAGGAAACTTTTTGGAAGGTATTCCCAATACCTGACATAGGGCTACCTTGAGGAACAATGTATTTGAATTCTTTTAATAACTCATAAACTCTTTCCGCAGAAAGGGGATTAGGATATTTTTTTTCTAATTCAATCCTTGCAATTTCATTTGCAATTCTCCAGTGCATGTCATCGGGATCCTTTTCATAAATGTTTCCCAAAGAATCTTTCAAGGCATATTTATTAACCCAAACAGTTCCTGCTAGTTCATCCCCTCTGAAATACTCTACCGCTGCTTTTACAGCCTCCTTGTTGGAATAAACCTTTCTTTCCTTAGACATTTCTAATTCACCTGATTCTTCAATTTCCTTTTCTTCCAGCTCTAATTCCGACATTTCCATTTTATATTTTTTCAAACCTCTTGATTTTTTCTCCATCCTTTTCTTTGAAACCAACAAAGGCCTCTAGGGGCCTGGACCAAATTGTCCCTTGGGGGAACCCTTCTTTATCATAAAGACTCTTGTAAACGACAAGCTCTTTTTTCGGATTTTCCGAATCTCTTGAAACACAAACAATCTCATAAGTTCCTCCTTTGAAATGTTTGTACTTTTCTCCAGCAATGGGTTTGTTCATCATACTTCTTTCATTACCTCTTTAAAATCTTCAATATCCTTGAAATCCCTATATACTGATGCAAATCTTATGTATGCGACATGATCCAGCTTTTTGATTTTCTTCATAGCTAAACCACCAATGAAAGTGCTCTTCACTTCTTTCCCTTTTCTTCTTAGACTTTCCTCAATTTCGTTTATCATCTTATCAATACTCTCTTTGGACACAGGACGCTTCTCAAAAGCTTTTTCTATTCCGTTCGCAAGTTTTTCTCGATTGAACTTTTCTCTCCTTCCATCTTTCTTAACAACATAAAAATCCTCTCGTTCTATTCTCTCATACGTTGTGAACCTTTTTTTACATTTATTGCATTCTCTTCTTCTTCGTATCCCTGAAGGAGATTCTCTCTTATTTGTTACCCGAATGTCTTCGTTTGAACAATATGGGCACTTCATTTTGATATACAATATATTGTATCTTAATAGCACATTATAGCTATAGATTGTACAATAGAATATTTAATTAAGAAATATTATATAAAGATTTATAGTCACTGAGATGTAAACACAACCCCTATTTAAACTTCTCAAGAATCCTTTCCATCTTTTCCAAAAAAAATATTGCATCGCCTTCTGTTGTAAATCTGCTTATACTAGCTCTTATGGCATTACTTGCCTTGTCCTCAGACAATCCTATTGCACGAAGAACATGACTGACTTTTGATGAATGAGACATACATGCGCTTCCAGTTGAAGTATAAATTCCCTCATTTTCAAGATATCCTCCGACAACCTCCCCTTCAACTTTTTCGAAAGAAATATTGATATTATTGCAAAGTCTTTTATCTCCCTGAGGACCATTAATTTTTACTCCTTGAATTTCCAAAAGTTTTGAAATAATCTTATCTCTTAGCCTAGTCATTTCTTCAACATGTTTCTTGTTCGCAATTTCAGCTGATTTTGCAAAGCCCACAATTCCAGAAACATTTTCTGTACCACTCCTCATTCCATCTTCATGTCCGCCTCCATGAAACAAGGGAGTTATTTCAATTCCTTTTTTAATATACAATGCACCAACACCCTTTGGCCCATGAATTTTATGCGCATTGAGGGTAACAAGGTCAAGGTTTTGCTTTTTTACATCAAGAAAAGTTTTTGTAAAACTATGACACGCGTCAGTATGGAACAGGACTTTTTTCTTTCTGCAAAGTTTACCTATTTCTTCCAGATCTTGTATTGTCCCAATCTCATTGTTCCCATGAATTATTGTGACAAGAAAGGTTTTGTCAGTAATTGCATCTTCAATATCTTTCAAACTTACAAATCCTTCTTTATCTACATCCAAGAAAGTTATCTCTGCTCCCTGAGTCTCCAACCACTTACATGTATTCAAAATGCAGTCATGTTCTATCTTTGTTGTTATTATATGGTTCCTCCCGGTATTGTCTTTTTTCTGCTGAAAAAATAATCCTTTCAAAGCAAAATTATTTGCCTCAGTTCCTCCCGAAGTAAAAAATATTTCATCTTTATTAGCACCAATTGCTTTTGCGATGGTTTTTCTCGAATCTTCAAGAGCTTTCTTTGCAACCTTTCCCATTTCATGCATGGAAGATGCGTTCGCATACTTTTCAACAAAGTAAGGTTTCATAGCTTCAAGAACAATCTCGTCTGTTTTTGTTGAGGCTGCATTGTCCATATAGATTTCTTTCATGGAATTAGATAACTCAAAAATATTTAAACTTTCTCTAAAATCCAAAGAACCCCAGATAGTTTTTCCAAATCTGTTTTTCAACATTTTTCAGATTAATTTCCTTAAGTTCCGCAATTTTCTTGTAACTCTCAATAACATTTGCAGAATTGTTATCTTGTTTTCTGTCCGGATGCAAAAAGGGAGAATCAGTTTCACAAAATAAATTTTCTATAGGAGAAATCTCAAGAATCTTCTGAAAATGTTGATTATACTTTACACTTGCAGGAATGCTAAGTTTCCAGCCATTGTCTATAATTCTTTTCACAAGTTTCATATTCCCAGAAAAACAATGCATCAAAACCTTACTATAATCAAAACTCTCAAGTAATTCTACAGTTTCTTTTTCTGCATCGCGCGAATGAACCACTATTGGCTTGCCAATTTCTTTAGAAAGCTGAACAAATCTGCTGAGAGTTCTTTTCTGTTTTTCAAAATTCTTTTCATCTTTTACAGAATGCAAATCCAATCCAACTTCACCTATCCCCAAAATTTTGTCTTTATTTTTTCGAATGAAATCAATCTCCTTTTCAATTTCTTTGTCGGAAAGTTTTAAGGATTCAAGTGGATAAATTCCTAGACAAATTTCAATTTGAGGATATTTTTTCTTCAATTCAAGGGTTTGTCTGTTGGAATCAATATCGGTTCCGCAAGTTACCACAACAACCTCTTTTTCATCACATGACTTCACTATCTGAGGAATGTTTTTGCAAGATTCAAGGTGTGAATGAATGTCTATGAATTTCATTTTAAAAAATGGGCGCGGAGGGAATCGAACCCCCAGCTGGCGGTCACTCCGCTCTCAAGGGAAGGTGAAGCGTTAGGAAACCGTTAGGTGTCCTACGCACTGGAGCCGCCTATTTTACCACTAAACTACGCACCCTTAATATTCAGATATTTAATTGGTTTTTAACTCTTTTCTTGGAAAGTTTTAACTACTTATTTTATTTATTTCCCTTATGAAACAGGTATTATTGGACTCAAACTTTATCATAACATGTGTGAGACAGAAAATTGATTTTTTTGAACAAATAGAAAATTTAGGTTTTGAAATTATAGTTCCAGAACAAGTTATGAAAGAAATTGAGAAACTAACAAGGCATGGAAAGAGCTTAAAGCTACGTGAACAGGCAGAACTTTCTCTAAAAATTCTTAAGGTAAGTAAAGAAGGTTTTAGAAAAGTAAAAATGAAATCCAGAAATGTCGACAACGGAATTAAAAAATTTGCAGACGCAAATCCTCAGGCAATAATCGCAACATTAGACCGAGAATTAAAAAAAAGAACATCAAATCAAAAACTGGTAATTAGAGATAAGAAAAAAATTGAAGTTATCTAATCAAAACGGTTAGTAATCTCAGCGTGAGTTTCTTCAGCATCTTCAAATAATCTAGAAACAATATCTACTTTCTGCCCCTCAGAAGTATTCTGTTCTCTAAGCATCTCCAAAAAGCTTCCCAAATCATGGCAATCTGCTTGAATGCTCGAAACTCTAGTTACTATTGATTTGGAATTGTATCCGGGATGATTCTGCAGATAAGCAAATTCCACGCCAGACTCTGCCTCACCATTAAATTCCCCATTATGGTATCCTAAAGACACATAAATGGTATCTTTGAAAAATATCTTAGGTCTTATGCTTCCCACACTTATCTTCCTTTTTCTTTCATACACCATAAACCATAGAACTTTTAGAGATTTAAATAGATTTATAATCACTTTTTCATACAACATAAAGCCGAGAATAAAAATAATAAGCTTTAAAAACCAAGTTCACTAAATTTTTTTACAATGTTCTATGTAACAGAAGTTCAGGATCATGTTCGAGTAGAGCCTAAGTTGTTTGGCCTTCCTACTAAGGAAGCTGTAGAAAATCAGCTTCAGGAAACTTACAAGGATCACTACGACAAAGAAATGGGCAAGGCGATATCTGTAATTGAAGTTCTTGAAATAGGAGATGGAGTTATTATCCCTGGGGACGGGGCAGTTTATTACAATTCAAGATTCAAACTTCTTGCGTGGAAACCTGAATTGCAGGAATTAGTTTATGGATCAATTGCAGAGATAACCAATTTCGGAGCTTTCATAGATCTTGGAGTTATGAAAGGAATGATTCACATAAGTCAGACAATGAATGATTATGTTAGCTTTTCAAAAACGAACACTCTTGTTGGAAAGGCTTCAAAAAGAAGCTTGAAAGATGGAGACCTTTGTGTTGCAAGAATCGTTGCAATAAGTCACAAGGGTGGAAGTCCAAAGATTGGTTTGACAATGAGACAACCC
>CAZKAU010000023.1:0-8462 GCA_964551065.1 Candidatus Woesearchaeota archaeon
TATTTAAAGTTTCAGAAATTCTTGCGATGTCTTTTGCTTTCATGTAACCTCTTTGAGAACTGTTCCACGGAATGAATTTGAAATTTTTTATTGTTCCTGAACTAAATAAATCATCTACAATAAAATCAGAGTTATCTCTGAAGGAGTAAAATAGGTTTACTTTTACCGGATGGTCTTTTTCTGCAAGATCTTCCACCATTCCCATGAAAGGGGTTATTCCTATTCCTGCCGCAATCCAAATTTGATCTTTCTTTTCAAAGTTCTTGAAATTGAATCTTCCATAAGGTCCTTCAAGAGAAACCTTGTCACCGATTTGAATATTGTCTATTTTACTGGTGTAATCTCCTAGTCTTTTGATGATTACTTTTATATTGTTATTATCTGTTTTTGAGGAAATTGAAAAGGGGTGCGCTTCACGCAAAATCCTGTTATTGTAAAACCTTAAGAATACAAATTGTCCTGCTTTGTAGCTTATGGGCTTGTGTTGGGGTTCTAGTTCCATAACGAAATTTTCGTTTTTCTTTTGAATATTTTTTACAGTGTAAACTGCATTTTTTACTAGTCTGTTTTTTAGGAAAAGACTGTAAGAGAATGCTGAGATTCCAATGATTGCGACAAAGGCTGCAAAAACATAGTATCCTCTGAATATGTAATCTACAGAAACTGTTCCTCTTACTAAAAACATGTGTAAAACTGCGAATATGAAAACTGCCCCCATAAACTCGTGTGTGAATTTCCATTTATGATATTTCATTTTCGTGAACAAGGTTATGTAAATTAGGATAAGCAACCCGGTCAGAGCAATTATTCCAAAATTTACTGACCAATATGATCCGGGGAGAAGATATCTTGCAGCTAAGGAAATATTAGATTGGACTTTATTCAGTACCAGGAAAATTGGATGAGATAATGCTAAGATTAATGCACTGCCCCCAAGTATCCCATGAACTATGTAAACTTTATCAAGTCCTCCAAACAAATCTTCTATTTTCTTAATTCTTGTTGAAAGAACAAATGTAAGGGCCATCATTGTTATCGCCATAAGTCCAAACATTTCTCCAAGAGTGTGTGTTGAAGTCGCATAATTATAAAATTCTGAGGAGGCTTCTCCCAGATGGAATAGAAAATAGATAGGGCTAAAGATTATAAGGAGAATAAATAGCCATCCAAGGGCGGTTTTTGTTTTCTGCTTCATTTTTGAATTATTTCCTCAAAGTGGTTATATTGTTTTCTTGTCATATTTTCTTTTATTATAATTGATTTTACTTTTTTATATTTCTTAAGTATTTTGTCTCTTTGTTTTTCGTCTGAAACGAATAAAGATGTTGCAATAACATCTGCTTCTTCAAGAGAGTCTGCTATAGTTGTTATTGAGATTGCGTCATTGCTGTTAATTATGTGGGATTTTTTGTAGCTCCCATAAAATTGTTTGTAATCTCCAGAGGTTGCGACGCATTTGTTTTTGATTTTTATTTGCAAGAGAGATTTTTCTCTTTCTCGGGGATTTTGTATTCCGATTATGTGTTCTGTTTCTCCTGAAAAGATTATGTCTCCGCGAGAATTTATTATGAATTCATTTATTCCCTTGGACCTTAAAAAATTTGCAAGTTTATCAGTTATGTATCCTTTTGCGATACTCCCTAAATCTAGCATTGCTTCCGGGTTTTCAAGAATTACTTCATCGTTTTTTATCTTAACTTCTTTGTATGTGATCTCGAAATCTCTCTCTTTTTCTCTCGCTTTTCTTTGCATTATTTGTTTTCCCAACAGAGGATTATATTTTCCTTCAGTTAATTTTGCAAATTCCATTGATTTTTTTAGAACTTCAATCAGCTCAGGAGAAACCTGCATTTTTCTTTTTTCGTTTAATCTGGAAAGTTCACTTTCTTTGTCAAAGAAGTTGAATATCTTTTGTAATCGTAAAGCTTCCTGATACATTTTATTTACCATTCTTTTTGTATTTTCAGATGGATTGTAAACTATAATTTGAATCTTTCCACCGAAAAGTTCTTTTTCAAATATTAAAGAATTCATAGTATAAAATCCCAAATTTCATTTAAAAGGATTGTGGATTTTTAATCCTTCAAAATTTAAGAAATAAAAAATAAAAAAATAAAAAAATATTTTTACTGACCGATCGCAGCTGTTAATGCGCTTGTTGAAGCGGAAACTGATTTTCCATCAACAAAGAACTGTGGAGTTGCAATCTGGAATCCAGCTTTTTGAACATCAGACATAGCCTGATTTACCTGGGCAAGTGTTTCGTTGTTTTCAAGACAACTCTTGAACTTAGCCTGATTCAAACCAGATACACCTGAAGCAATCTTTTCAAGATTTGCTATGCTGTATTTTCCTGTGTCTTCACTTGGTCCGTCGCTTGCTGCATAAATAGCGTCATGCATATCCCAGAACTTGTTCTGGTTCTCTGCACAGAATGCTGCCTGAGCCGCGTATGTTGATTCCTGTCCAAGGAATGCTAAAGGAACGAATATGAACCTTATCTTTCCCTGTTGAGCTAATGTCTCCATTTGCTTTGCAGAACCAATCAAATCTCCGTACTGGCTAGCATATTGTGTTGTCCAGTTTGGAAGACCTGAAGCTAGTGCACAGTATGGGCACTGGAAGTCAGCCATTTCTATGACAGTGTGGGCTGCGTTAGCGGGACCCAATTCAGGATAAAGGTTAGAATTGGCAGTTATTACACTTGTGTCTCCTGTAGCAGTATTACTGTTTGAATTTGTTCCGGTGTTAGTGTTCGCGTTATTGTTGTTAGTAGTTACTGAGCCGTTTCCACCGATTCCAAATCCTCCTGTGAACATACTTATGACAAGCAAGACCAGAAGAACGAAAACAGCACCCTTCCAAAGACTATCTCTCTTTATGGTAATCGTCTTTGATTCTTCGTGATGATGTTCATGATGTTCGTGCTTCTCTTCTTTTTCTTCACTCATTTTTAATACCCCCTTTCAGCAGTATAGTATAAATCTGACACAAAGTACTTTATTTATATCTTTTTATACTTTATAGATAAATTATCTATTGTTTTCAGGCGGTATTTCACAGACAATTCCTCTGTTTATTTGGCCTGAAATTTTGTAAATAGAGAATGACATTATTGCTATAGAGATTAACATTAATCCAAAACCTTTGAAGGGCAAGAAGGAAATTGTAGCGGTTCCTATTCCTAATAATGAGAGCAAACCAACTCCGCATGCAGGACAGCCTGGAGCTAATATTCCGAGAAAAATTCCAAGAGATACAAGGATACCTGTTTTTCCTGAAGCTGTTTTCAGCATTTTTGTTTTGTAAGCAATCATGCTGAAGAGCACCCCGAATGTTAGGCTTAATATTACTAAACCTAAGAAAAATTGAATCGGGAAGAAAGTTATGTAGCTTGCCATAAAAAGTGGTAAAGATGCAATGGCTTGGAAGAAAGGTTTTGAAGTTATCACCTTGAAATTTGTGAAAAAGATATCTAAGGTGTAAAATAATATTGCTACAAAAATTCCTAGGGTTACGTATTTCCAGTTGGAGAAAACTTTTTTGAAAGAATCTTTAAAATGAGCCCTCTTAATTTTCATGAGTTTTATCAGTTACAGGTTTATAAAAAGATTTGCTATTGTTAAGTAAAGCGCTTATCTAGAAATTATTTCTAATGCATCTCTGTTTTGAAGTTTGTAATCTTTTCCGAGTGTCTTTTTGCTTTTTGCATCAATTGCACGAATGAAATTCTTTCCGAAATCAGTATGAAGGAAATACGCGAAATCCAAAGCAGTGCTTCCTGGAGGCAAGAGGAAACAATCAGGTAAGGTTCTTCCTTTACTATCTTTCAATTTTGTTGCTCCTGCAGGGAAAATTGCAATATATCTGAGCAATCCAAAAACTGCAGAGTTTAATACAGATTGAACGCCCGTTCCTTCAAGATATTTGCTTAAGACGTTTGTTTTGATTTTATCTAAAGCGCTTTTTTGTTCAGGGGTTAAGTCTTTGAGAATTTTGAAATCTGTTTCCCCGGGAATATACTCAATTAATCCAGCTTTTGCAGCTTGTCTCAATGCAAGTTCAGAATCTGCAGAACAAGGGATAATCATTAAATGAGGAAAATCTGCTCTTAATTTGTGATAATTATCATAACCATTTTCAGTGTCAACCTTGTTTGCTGCGATTATCATTGGTTTGCTTTCTTTTCTTAATCCGGATGTGAATTGCTTTGTTTGCTGGTCATTCCAAATTATTGGCTTTTCCTTGAATCCCAGTTTTCTTATAACATCCTTAATCTGATCTTCGTTTACTTTCAATCCTGAGAATTGTTTTGCAACGGCTTGAGGGAAATTTACATCTTCAATTTCAGACTTTCTCACGAAGCTTTTCCAAACTTTCATGAAAATGTTATGGTACCATGCATCAAGTTCATTTTCAAGAAATGCAATGTCTTTTGAAATATCTCTGGTTTCCCCCTCAGGAAGCTCTTTTCCTTCTTCATCTGTTTTTCCCGATGTATCAACTATATGAATCAAAACATCGGCTTCGCGCAAATCATCAAGGAATTGGTTTCCGAGACCTTTACCTTCGCTTGCTCCGGGAACTAATCCTGCAACATCAAGTAATTCGACAGGAACGAATCTTTTGTGATTTATGCAGAATCCATGATTAGGGTTGCACTGAGTGTTAAACTCTTTATCTATGCAATCTATTTTAACATATCCAACTCCATGATTTGGTTTGATAGTTGTGAAAGGGTATGAGGCTATTGCTACTTCAGCCATTGTTGCAGCTTTGAAAAATGTGCTTTTCCCTACAGAGGGTTTTCCAACAAGTCCTATTAACATATTATTCTGTCTCTGTCTTATTTTTTAAGTCTTTGTAAAGGCTTTCTATCTTTTTGTGAAAGTCTTCTAAAGTAGAATCATTCATTAAATGGAAATCTGCAAGTTCCATACATTTTCCGACTTGCTGTCCAAGAGGATCTTCTTCTCCAAAGTCTCTTTTATCTATTCCTAGAAATCCTTCCCATGTTTTTGGGTCGCTTGGCTTGTCCCGAGAAATAACTCTTTTGAATCTTTCTTCCTTGGGAGCATTAACCGAAATTAAGATAAAATTTGGAATTTTTCTAAGTTCTTCTATTTCACCAGGATTTCTTATCCCGTCAATTATATTATCTTCTTCGATGTTTATTCTTTTGAGAAGTCTTTTTATCCATCCCTCAGCTCCCTCTTTTTTTCTTATTTCATTTCCTATGTCTTGAAGAGTTTTTCTTGTTATTTCAATTCCTCTTGATGAAACTTCTTCACGAACAACCTGAGAAATTGTAACATATTTGAAACCCCTTTCTTTCAGGAATTCAGCAACATCTGTTTTTCCAGAGGCGATCCTGCCAGTTATTCCTATAATCATTTTATTTTCAAGAAGGGATAGTTTAAAGTTTTATTTGTATAAATTTATAACTTTTAGCTTGTTCTGAAAGGGATGATTATTCATGTTAAAGTTAAGCCAAGTTCAGGAAGGCAAGAAGTTTTTGATGAAGGTGAGGGAAAATTTCTTGTTTCCTTGAAATCTGCACCTGAGAATAATAAGGCAAATGTTGAACTTTTGAAATTATTGAAGAAACATTTTAATAAACCTGTGAAAATTAAGTCAGGATTGAGTTCAAGAAATAAAATTGTGGAGGTTGAAAATGAGGTATGAAGATGCTCCGGATTTGCAAGAGAAGGCAGAGGATATTTCGAGAGTTATGTTTCCACATGTTCATATTGACAGGATGAAATGTTTCCGAAGTTTTGGAAGTTCCAGCAGGGGAACGATAGCAAGGTGTCACGCACTTGGAAAGTTAATGCAAAAGACAATAGGTGTAAAGGCATATTATGCCCTGGAATTTATTTCAGAGAGATTTGATAAGATGCCGGAAGATGAGCAGTTGAAAGTTATAATGCATGAACTTATGCACATTCCGAAAACTTTTGGTGGAGGATTCAAGCATCACGATTTTGTGTGCGAGAGAAATGTTAATATGTATTGTAAGGAATATAAAAAGAGGAAAACTCAGGAAAATGAAAAAGAGAGAAAAGATAAGCTTGCGTTTTGGAGATAAAAATTTGGAAGTTGAAGGGCAGGTTTGCGATAATGTTTTTTCACAAGCGAGAGGCTTGATGTTTCGTTCAAGGAGCAAGGCACCGGTTTTGATTTTCAAATTTGATAGAGATGTTCGCGAACCGATTCATTCTCTGTTTGTTCAGTTCTCATTTGTTTCAATTTGGTTGGATGAAAACTTCAAAGTTGTTGAGAAAAGAAGAGTCGAACCATGGAAATTTTATATTTGTCCTCGGGAAAATTTCAGATATTTTGTGGAGGTTCCAATCAGCGAGGGGAATAAGAAAATCCTCGACGATATCGAAAGATTTAAATAGAAAAGAGATTATTTTTCTTTAATAACCAAAAGGAGGTAGAACATGGGGAAAGTTATTTTGAAGAAAGCTATTGAAAGAAAGCATGGCTTCCTTTACTATGTTGATGGTGAGGGTAATGTATGCGAGGCTAAAATGTCACGTGGGGGAAAGAGGAAGACTACAAAAAAGCCTGCTAAGAAGAAAAAGTAATCCCCGGTTATTCTTTTTGTGGGGTGCTTTTTATTTTTTTTATTTTTTAGTTTAATTTAAAAATTGTTTTTTATTGTTTATTGTATGGCGATAGTTTTAGGGATTGAATCAACTGCGCATACTTTTGGAATTGGGATTGTCAAGAATGGAGATATTCTTGCAAATGTCAGAGATTTGATGACAACTGAGTCTGGGGGGATTATTCCTATGGAAGCTGCGAAACATCATGCAATGGTTTCTCAAGATATTTTTTCTAAAGCTTTGGTTGAGGCAGGTTTGACTGAAGACAGGATAGAAGTTATTGCGTTTTCTCAGGGTCCAGGACTTGCTCCTTGTTTGATTGAGGGGATGAAGTTCGCAAAAGAACTTGCCAAAAGACTTAATGTTCCTTTAGTTCCAGTAAATCATTGTATTGCTCATCAAGAGATTGGGGGAATTGTTGGAGTTAAAGATCCGGTTATGCTTTACACTTCAGGTGCGAATACACAGGTTATTGCATATGCTTCAGGAAAGTATAGGGTTTTTGGAGAAACATTAGATTTGGGTGTTGGGAATTTTATCGATACTTTTGCAAGAAACATGAATATCGGTTTTCCAGGAGGTCCCAAGATTCAGAAGCTTGCTGAAGAAGGGAAACAGTATATTGAATTGCCTTATACTGTTAAGGGAATGGATATTGCTCTTTCAGGGATTTTGACAAATCTTCAACAAAAATCAAAATCAGGGAAATATGCAAGAGAAGATTTAGCTTATTCTATGCAGGAGACTGTTTTTGCAATGTTGGTTGAAGTTGCGGAGAGAGCTTTGGCTTACACTGGGAAAAAAGAATTGCTTTTAGCAGGAGGGGTTGCATGCAATTCCAGACTTCAGGAAATGTGCAAGATTATGTGTGATGAAAGGTTGGAAAAAACTAAAATGTTTGTTCCAGACCGTTCTTTGCTAGTTGACAATGGTGCTATGATTGCCTATGCCGGAGAGATTTTATTTAATTCTGGGATTAAGTTTTTGCCAAAGGATTTTAAGAAGGTAGATATAATGCCAAGGCAGAGAACAGATGATGTAGAGGTTAGTTGGAGATAATTATTCTATTGTAACTACCAAGTAGTAAAATTAGAAAGATTTATATAGGTTTTTTTGTTTGTTTTTTTATGAAATATATGAGTAAATTCCTCGCAAGAGAGATTGAAGAAAGAGCAGATTTTTTGTTTAATTCAGTTGACTCCTTCAGGTTAAAATCTAAATGCAGAAATCTTGCAGAAAATGAAATAGAAAGAAATGCCCAAATTCATTCATATAGAATAGAGCATCCTTCGGTGATTGTTCCCTTTTCAGTACCCCGAAATGCTCACAAGAAGAAGATTCATAAAGGTATCAAAAGTATTGGTAAGGCCTTTGGATGGGGGGTTGCTAATTTTAATCCGGAAATGTTTGATGAATCTTTTATAAGGGAAAATGCAGGAAGAGTTACTCCTGAGCTTTATGGAGGAGGTATTGGTAGATACCGGGAGAGTAGTGTAAGAATTTCTGGTGCTAGCGTTATGCCTCCTTATCCTGCTAAGGTTACTGAATATGAAATTCCTGCTTTTGTTGAAAATCTTAATGAACAGTTTAAATGTCCGAAAATAATCAATAAAATTGAATCTGCAATTTATTCACATTTACATATTGCAAGAATACATCCATTTGGAGATGGTAATGGAAGGACCGCTAGAGTTTTGCAAGATGTAATACTCTATCATCATGGGATTCCTGCACCCGTTATTGAAACAGGGGAGAGAATGACTTATTACAAAATGTTAGATGATGCAGTTTCTGATATTGATAGAAATAAAGCACTGGGACTTGGACAAAAGTTAACAGATGGAGAAA
>CAZKAU010000024.1:0-8289 GCA_964551065.1 Candidatus Woesearchaeota archaeon
ATTCTTAGACTCTTCAATATAAAAAGAACTTAAGTTATCAAGAAAGCCAAAGAGATTTCTGCGATTTTCCTCAGAACTCTTCACACTATCGTAAATAGTATGAGTAGTAATTTTAAGTGTTCCTCTTGTAACAGGATCTTTGATCCCGTCTAATCTAGAAATTAAAGACTCTATACTTCTATTCATCAACAAAAATGAAAAATATCCTATATAAGCTTTACCGTAACAGAAATCAATAAACTAAATCTAAGATGAATTTGTATCGTTCGTTGAACTTGAAGGAACTGTTGGGACTGAAACAAGGAATGCCCACCAAGGCTTGTTTACTGCAACAACATTTCCATTCTGAGAATCCACCTCAGTATTAACTTTCATTGCAGTTTTGAATATTCCAAGGAATCTGCCATCCTGATTCGTCTCAACATTGTAAACAACAGTTGGAACATTATTATGTATCCTTTCTCTTAACTGAAGCGTGGCATTTGTTTGGTTCATAGTCTGGTTCATAAGCCTCAATCTATCCAAAGCAGCCTTTATTGCTTGATCTGGAAGAACAGAAATATTTACACCCTGGCCATTTGACAAGTTTGCCCTTAGCTGAGATTTATTTCCATAAAATTCATCCCCTACCTTTAAACCATTCTGAATACTTACATTATAATGCTCTCCTTCTCTCTCCATCTCCATAGTCCTTACTTCCTTTCCGCCTTGTGTTCCGTTTCTGATAACTATTGTTTGGGTAAACTGAGTTCCATTAGCATATGTGTAGGTCTTCTGAATCTGCACTGAAGTTATATTACCTTCCCTCTGAAATTCTCTCTGAACTTGAACTCTACTACCATTACCGTCACTATACTCCTTATGAACTTGTTCTCTTTCCCTCAACTGAGAATCCTCTCCAGAATTCATAGCAGAATTGTACATAACAGTCCCATTAGAATTATTAACTTGTCCTGCAGCCATAGCAACAGGCCTCATAGTATCTTGAGAATCATCTGCAAGAACTAAAAAAGAACTTAGAAACATTCCCAAAACGAGAAATGAAACTAACATCACCGAAGCACTTTTTTTCATCTTGGATATATCAAAGGATTTATCTTTATAAATTTTACTTATTTAAGGTCCACAAAAAGTCTGATGCCCCGACCGGGATTCGAACCCGGGTCACTGCCGCTCTTTGAGCGTTTCCCTTCGGAAGTGCGGAACCACCTGGGTTCTGCTCGTGAAAGGGCAGCATTCTTGGCCTCTGAACTATCGGGGCATATAAATAAAGAATTAATTGTTTAGTTTTTAAAGATAACTAAAGGCATTACAATTTGATTTTCTCAGCAAGTTCCCCTACTATTGGAACTTCCTTCATTTCTCCGGAAAGTGCATAGACCCATGACAAAACCCAAAGGACAAAAATAAGCAATCCACCCAGAGTTGAAACAACTGTTCCTATAAATGGAACCACTGCCAAAGCCGAAAAAATAACTGAACCTAAGAAAATAACAAGACTCTGTGATGCATAGAACATGACATACTTATCGTCTCTCTTTGTGATAAATGCGATAAGAAATCCTATTATACTAAAAAAAGTTGCAATAAAGGCTATTCCCGTATCAGGCTTTCTAGACCTAGAACTTCCCGAACTCTTATTACCCTTCTTCTTAGCTGGCATACTTTACTATAGAAAACAGACTTTTTAAATTTAAACATGAGCCTACTCGGATTTGAACCGAGGACCCCCGCCTCTCTCAGATATCTCCGGAGAGAAATACAATCCTTAAGGATTGCACTCATATAAGAGCGGTGCTCTGACCTGGCTGAGCTATAGGCTCATAAGTCTATAGCAAATCTTCCTTTTTTAGGGAGGTGCGGAACCTTTGGTTCTGCGTGAGCTGTAGGCTTATATCTACTACTAATAGCATATTAGCAATTTAAAAAACTTTAGAATTACCTAAATATGAAATATTTACCCACATAAATCTATAAAAAGAACCCACATTTCTTATGGAACGGAGGAAAAATGCCTGAAGAAAAGAAGTCGATAAGAGAGGAACTAATCAACGAAGCAAAGAACTTTTTTGATTCCCATAAAAAAGAATTTGGTGAATCCCTTAGAAAAAGTAGCAATGTTATTTTCCTAAATTTTATGGAATTAACAGAGTTCTCCAACAAACTCTCTGATGAAATACTTGCAAAACCTGAAGAAACATTAAGTTTGATAGAAACAGCTATAGAGGAATCGGGATTAAAAGACAACCCAAGAGTGAGATTAGAAAATCTTCCTGACACTCAATTTGTAAAAATCAGAAACCTTCGTTCAAAGCACTTGGATGAATTAATTGTTGTGGAAGGGATTATCAGACAATCTTCAGATGTTAGGCCCCAGGTAGTAAATGCAAAGTTCGAATGTCCCTCTTGTGGAACAATTCTATCTGTTTTGCAAATTGAAAAAAAATTCAGGGAACCTATGAGATGTTCATGTGGAAGGCGTGGGGGATTCAAACTTCTTTCTAAAGAAATGGTAGACACCCAAAGACTTGTAATTGAAGAAACCCCGGAATCTCTTTCGGGAGGAGAACAGCCAAAAAGAATTAATGTTTTTGTTAAAGAAGATTTGGTTGAACCGAAAATGGAGGAAAAGACAACCCCTGGTAGCAGAATAAAAGTGATAGGTGTTTTGAAAGAAGTTCCGGTGCCTCTTCCTTCAGGAGGACTTTCAACAAGATTTGAATTGGCAATCGAAGTTAACAATCTTATTTCAATGGAAGAAACATTTGAAGAACTGGATATCACAGAAGAGGATGAAAGACAAATTATAGAAATATCCCAGGATCCTAATGTTTTTGAAAATCTGGCCAAAAGTATAGCTCCTAGTGTTTGGGGCTACCAAGAAATCAAGAAATCATTAATCCTTCAATTGTTCAGTGGAGTAAGAAAAGTCTATGAAGATGGACAAAAGAAAAGAGGGGACATTCATATATTATTAATAGGGGACCCCGGAGTTGCAAAGTCTGTTACTCTTGGTTTCATAGCAGATATTTCTCCCAAGGGTAGATATGTTGTAGGTAAGTCTGCTTCGGGTGCAGGCCTAACTGCAACTGTTGTCCGTGATGAATACTTAAGAGGTTGGTCTCTAGAAGCTGGAGCTATGGTTCTTTCCAATAAAGGTATTGTATGTATTGATGAATTGGAAAAAATGGACCCTCAAGATAGAAGTGCTATGCACGAAGCTATGGAACAGCAAACCATCACAATTTCCAAAGCAAATGTTCAGGCAACACTCCGTTCTGAAACTGCGGTTCTTGCAGCAGCAAACCCCAAATTTGGAAGATTCGATCCCTATCAACCTATTGCCCAACAGATTGATTTACCTCCAACATTAATTAACAGATTTGATATCATATTCACATTAAGAGACATTCCTGACAAAGAAAGAGATACCAGAATTGCAAGCCATGTTCTTGGAGAACATGTAAGTTCAAAACATGCCCCTCAGATGGTTGCAACAAAACTACTTAGAAAATATATTGCTTATGCTAGACAAAGAGTCAAACCAAGACTAAATGAAGATGCCGTAAAAGAAATTGAAACATTCTATGTTGATCTGAGGAATCGTCCAGTTTCTGGAGACGGAGCAATGAGGCCAATACCTATTTCTGCTAGACAGCTTGAAGCTTTAATCAGAATGTCCGAAGCTTCCGCAAAAGTCAGATTAAGCAATGTAGCCACAAAAGACGATGCGAAACAAGCCATAGATATCATGAAATATTATCTTATGCAAGTCGGTTACGATTATGAATCAAAAACATTTGATATTGACAGAGTTAGTAGCAGAATAAGCTCATCACAAAGAAACAAGGTTTTTGTTGTGAGAGACATGCTGGGAGAACTTGAAGACAAAATAGGAAAAATGATTCCTGTAGAAGAACTTGAAACCGCTCTTGAAGGAAAAATGACACACGATGAAATTTCCGATGCAATTACAGAACTCGAAAAGAATAGCATAATATTCAAACCCAAAAGAGGTTTTGTCCAAAAGATTTGATAAACTCTATAAAAACTTATAAACAAAATAAAATTTCAATAAAAATGCCGGACCAACAATTCAAAAGGAACATTGCATACAAACTAAGAATCGGAGATTTGCTTCTTGGAAAGCCAATGGTTGAAGGGGAAAAATTTAACTTCCTCGAACTTGGAGACAAAAGAATTGTAAGAGTGAACATAATAGGAAACATCATCGAAAGATATGACAGTACAAATGAAAGAAAATATACTTTTATAACAATAGATGACGGCTCTGGCCAAATAAAACTGAAATCCTTCGGAGATGATGTTGATAGACTCATTGATTTAACTCAAGGACAGACGGTTGTAATTATAGGTGTTTTGAGATATTTCAACAATGAAGTTTACATAACTCCTGAAATTGTTCGTTTACAGGACCCAAAATATCTTCTCGTAAGAAAAACAGAACTTGAAAAAATCTCCCCTCCTATTCAGCAAGCAGCTCCTCCGGGACAGACAAATTCAATCAGAGACAAAATTCTTGATAAGATAAAAAATTCTGAAGATAACGGAGGAATTTATGTTGATGAGATTATAATGGCTCATAGAGAAACTTCTTCAGATTTAATCAATCAAGAAATCCAAAAACTTCTGGAAGAAGGAATAATCTTTGAACCACGTCCAGGAAAAGTAAGGTGGTTGGGTTAAATAAAAAAGAATTCTAAAATGGATGCAAGGCAGTTTAACGGACTCATGTCTCAGGCTAATGAAGAATGGTCAGCAAAAGTTCTCGGCATGAAGAGAAATCTAAGCCCCGGAATAGATTTGATAGGAACATTTTGCGTTTCTGAAGTGAAGTTCTGCCTCGAAGGAGAAAATTATGGAATTGTATGGACAGTACAAAATCACCAATTAGCTTATCCCAAAGACCATCCCCAAAAAAATGCATATTGGAGTCTGGGAACATATAAATTAGATTCGAAAGTCAAAGATATAGAAACTAAAAATATTTCACAACTTGAGAACTTCGTCAGGGAGAGAGAACTCTGGATTGTAAAATGGAACTGGATGCATAACTTTCCCCCTCATGAAACAAATGGACAAAGCGAAAAAACAGGAGAATGGAATTATACCTTTAGATACGCCAAAAAAAGACTGGTCCCACGAACTGTAAAAGATTATGAAGTGGAAAAAGGGATAATTCATTTAACTGAAGGAGTTAGAATTAAAGATTTATTATATCTTGAAGATGGAATTCCTATTTGAAATTATTTCTTCTTTTTTCTAGAATTCCTTACCGGCTTCTTTTCTTTCTTCTTTTTTCCAAAAGAAAACTTCTTGTTAAACCAGTAAGATATTGCAATTAACAAAACCAATGCAAACAAAGACACAAGGAATCTAAACCAATTATTTGCATATCCCCAATATCCACTTATTCCAAAAATCAAAGTTGCAACTCCTCCACCCATTAACCCTGCACCAACAGCATCAAGGTTAAATAAGAAAGCGCCAAGCGCAATAATTATCAAAGCTAAAGGAATAGAAATGAAAAACCGGTTCAAGGAATACTTTTGATTTGCTTCATCATAATTCTTACCACAATAATAAGTCACATCACAATAGCCTGTAACATTTGTAACTTTTGGGTCTGAGGGAGACGTAAAATTTGTCCACTTTCCTTCAGCTAAAACACAAGAACTTTCATTGTCTGTATGAACAAGTCCCTTATCATGACAATAGTCGCTGAATTGTGGCTGAGGATAAATCGCACTAAAACCATAAACGACAACAAACGTTGAGAGAATAATTATTGCAATTCCGAGAATGAAATTCTTGACATTCATTAAAGAGAGAAATATTAAAAGTTTATAAAGTATTTCTCAAAAGAAAGAATATGGATAATTATGAAAAACTTCTTGAAGAAGCATACAAACACATTAAGAAACCGGAAGGTTCTGAAGGAAACGGCGAACGTTTTGAAATCCCAAAGATAGTGGGCCACTTCGAAGGCCGTAAAACG
The DNA here is from genome assembly GCA_964551065.1 of Candidatus Woesearchaeota archaeon. GTDB lineage: Archaea > Nanobdellota > Nanobdellia > Pacearchaeales > GW2011-AR1 > JAKLIN01. Next base: position 6,020 of record CAZKAU010000024.1, read on the forward strand.
ATATTGACAAATTTTTTCCAGATTGCATCTTACATCCGAAGAAAACCTGAACACTTTCAAAAATTCCTGCTAAAAGAAATTGCAGCATCCGGACAAGCAGAAGGAGAAAGATTAGTAATCAACAACAAAGTTCCAAGTGCCAAGATAAATCAAAAAATCGAAGACTACGTAAAACTTTTTGTCCTTTGCAGAGAATGTAAAAAACCAGATACTGAACTTGTAAAAGACCCTGACAAAAGAGTTACCTTCATCCACTGTCTTGCTTGCGGAGCAAAACATCCTGTAAATAAGATATAATTACTTCTTTCCTTTTCCGGAATGAGCTTTATTCCAAACTCTCCTGGGTCTTGTTTTGGCAACTTTATAGATTCTAATAGTCACAAAAACAATTCCTCCTAAGACCATAATCACAAGAATATAATAGAATACATAACCCCAACTCGTTTGCTTGAAAAATGCAGGAGTTAAAGAACTAAAAAAATTCCCAAGAAAGTTTGGATTCCTGACAGTACTTCCGGAATTAGAATTACCTTTATTTAAAGAAGATCCAAAGACCACATAAGTTGAGAAACCTGGAGAGATAGCAGAAAAATAATAATAATCTGAATCTTGATTCTTCAGTGTTGTTTCTAGCTTTGTCCAATTTCCTCCGGAAGTGTCAGGATTTCTGTAAAGTGCAATTGTTGAAATATTAATATTATTAGTGTTAATCCAGCTTACATTAACCCTGAAATCCATAGTAACATTCGAAATATCAGAATCATTCATCCCCGTGAGATTTATATCAAATCCTTGATAAGTATTTCCTGAAGAATCAATCTGAAAATCTGAAGGAGCAGTAGCATGAGTCAAAGTAACTGTGATATTATCCAAATTTTGATTTGTCACAAAAGAGACGTCTGTCAAACCTCCAGTAAAATTTGTTATATTAATCAAATTTGAAGACCCTTTTGTAACTGAGGAGAAAGTCTGAGAGAAAGTAGAGGAAACATCAGCGGTGACGGTGGAACCTGTTGAAGAAGCGCCTCCGCCTCCTCCCGCACCTCCGCCTCCTCCGCCAGAACTTGTAGTTGTTGGGGTAGTCGTGGGAGTTGTTGGATTAGTGACTGCAGAAACAACAGTGTTTACAGTTGGAGGAAATCCAATGATTGCACTATAGAGAGAACTTGAAGCATTTCCGCCAACTTGCTCATATCCCATAAAATATCTCAAGGAATAAGCCGAACTTGAAGCCGTACCTCCGGCAATGCCTTGCGAATAAGAACCAATGTTATAATTGCTTGAAACAATATTTGATGCTGATGCAAAGCCTGCAAATAAGAAAAATAAAATTACAATTGTGAAAGCCATATATAAATTAGATTTTACCATTGTACTATTAATATTGCGTGTCCTCCAACACCCTGACCTCCGCCGCCGGCATGCAATCCATCGCCGCCGCCTCCGCCGCCATAGCCTCCATCTCCCGCTGAACCAACACCAGAATTTCCTCCGCCGCCTGCTTCATAGCTTCCGCCGCCGCCTCCGCCGCCATTGTAACCTCCGTGACCTCCCGGCGCCACTCCGGGATAACCTGAGTTTCCACCAGAACTTGAAACACAGCCCGATCCTCCTGAACCACCAGCATTGCCACTACCTCCGCTTCCTCCTGAACCACCAGCATTAGTCCCCCCTGTACTTCCAGAATGTAATGTAAAAGACCCTATAGAAGTAACAGAACCCGCAGACCCAATGGTTACTGTAAGAACACTTCCCGGAGTTACAGAGTAAGAAGTATCAAGAGCCCATTCTCCTCCTCCTCCGCCTCCGCCACAAGTGGTTCCTGAACGACCACCTCCAGCTCCCCCAGCAGCAGCTCCAGAAATATAGAGGGTAGTAACACCAGTAGGTACTGTAAAAGTCCCACTAGACGTGAAGACCTGCTTACCATGAGAAGCAGTAGTCGGTGGGTTTGTAGAGTTGTAAAATCCAGAAGGATTTGATGCAGGATAATAAGTTCCATTAATAATTGAATTTATTCCGTTGGTAATATTTTTGTTCTGAGAATAAATGTTATCAGTTACGTTTAAACTTCCTTCAACCTGAAGTGTTGGGTTTGGGGTTATTTTTGTAACGAATAGATTCATAATTGGATTCAACAAACTCCCCAAGAAATTAAAAAATCCGTAATTAGCGGTGACATTGTTTGTTGTATTTATTTCACCAATGGGAGAGTAGAAAGCCTGTCGGTCAACATTGCTTCCTGTGGAGTTTGTAAAATTTAAATCATT
>CAZKAU010000025.1:0-8280 GCA_964551065.1 Candidatus Woesearchaeota archaeon
GAAACAAAGGTACCACTATATTCAATTCATATGGATGCAGAATTAGGAATTGAAGATCCGAGAATTGTTAAGCTGGTTGACAGATATGCCATGACTTATGTTTCTCTTTCAAGACAAGGAAATGTTTCAACTTCTCTTGCTTTATCTGATGATGGAATTAATTGGGATCGGAAAGGAACTATCTTCTCTGAACAGAATAAAGATGTAGTTTTATTTCCCAATATGGTTAAGGGAAATTATTATGTTTTCAACAGGCCAGAAGGAGGTTTTGAGTTTACTCCTCCTCATGTGTGGCTTGCAACTTCCAAGGATTTGATTAATTGGGGAAAAAATAAGCCGTTGAAACTTTCAAAGAAGGGTCATTGGGATTATGAAAGAGTTGGTGCAGGTGCTCCTCCTTTGAAGACAGATGAGGGATGGCTCATGCTTTATCATGGAGTTATAGATAGGAAAGATGAGAATCCTCCTGCAGGAACAAGTGTGATAAATACGACTTCCAGTTACGAAATTGGTGCCGCTCTTTTAGATTTGAAGAACCCAAGAAAGGTTATTGCTAAGGCAGATGAACCTATAATTGGTCCTGCTCAAAAATATGAAAAAGAAGGTTTTGTGAACAATGTGGTCTTTCCTTCAGGACTCCTCCTTGATCGGAATGAAAAGAATGTTCTTCTCTATTCCGGCGGTGCAGATAAAGTTACAACTGTTAAAAGAATTGCCCTTAAGGACATCCTAAATAGGTTAGATTCTGTTCGTAAATAACAACATATTTTTAAAGTATTAATTTGCTATTTTTTTATGAGTTTAGATACTAAGGCAGTTGGAAAATATAATACCGGCAAATCTATGGAGCTTTGGCAGGTTGGAGTAGAACCTTCAAGAGGAGTTTCTCGTGAGCAGTTTGATAATTTTCTTAGAGAATTTGTACCCGGAGAAAGTAATCTCGAATCTGCTGAAATTTTTTCAAGGATTAATTTTTCAGGTTATAGTCTGAAGGGCAGCGTTTATTTCTTGAACAGGGACAAATCAGTATCATACTCAATGGGTAACCGAATTAAAATTATGGCTGCGCAAAATCCTGGGGTTGTTGAGAGGGTTAGGATTGAAAGAGCAGATATCCCAAAATATTCTTAGATAAGATGTTTGAAGATAATATACACTATGTTAATGGAGAGGTAAAGAGAGCTTTGAAAATAGCAAGACTTGATGAAAATTATCCAATTCAAACATATAGGATTCCCTTAAGTACTGAAACTTATTATTCCCGAATTTTTGTTGAAGGCGAAGTTGACCTTCTTGCTGAGACTGAAGTTGCTCCTCTTTCTGTAACTACCTTGGAAATGAGACTTTCGGGAAAAGTAGGCAAGAGGAAGATAGACCAAAGATTTAGTTTTCCGGCTTTAGGGTTCTTATATTAGAAAATCAGATGTCTGTACTCATTACGTTTTCGTTTATCAAATCCAGCATTCTTTGAGCTATAACTTTGTAATGGAAATTTTTTAAGGCGTGTACTGCGGCCTTGTTCCCCATTTCTTCTCTTAGTTTAGGATCTTCCATTAACTTTAAAGTATATTCTGCAAGCTGATCCACATTGGCTCTGTAAGCAAAAGTTTTTGGTTCGTCAAATATGACTTTATGAGTGTCCTCGAATCCCATCCAATCATAAGCCCATTCACTATCTAATTTTATTTCTTTTTCAGGGTCTGCTAGGAATCCTGTCTCTCCATGAACTATGGTGTCTGCAGGTCCACCTCTGTTTATAGATATTACTGGCTTTCCACAAGCCATTGCTTCAACCTGAATCATTCCGAATCCTTCCAGTCTTGAAGGTCCTGCATATATATCGCATGCGTTAAGAAGATGAGCCATAAATTCAGGTGAGTATTTTCCTTGTAAGTAGATTATTCTATTTTTGTCCAGACCTAATTCTTCAATTAATCTTTCTTCTTCAGATCCATGGTCTTCTGCAGAAAAACTGTCGTTAACTTTTAAGACATATTTCCAATTTGGAAATTTGCCGTTTATCTTTGCCATGGCCCTAAGCATTTCTTGTGCACCTTTACTGGTAACATCTCCGCCAGCAGTAAGAATCATAACTTCATCATCTCCAATTCCAAGAGTTTTTCTTAAATTTTTTATGTTGTCATCTTTTTTTGGAATTGGGTAAAATACATCCGGGTCGTATCCAATATGACAAACTCTAATGTGGTCCCCCTTGACTCCGTCTCTCATGTAGGTGTCTTTTACCCATTTGCTTGTTCCGACAACTAATGGAAGGCTATTAAGAAGGCTGTGATAGTTTGCGACCCATCCGTCTGCATTGAGCCATGGGACTACTTTAAGTCCATGGTTTATGGGACTCATAATTATCTCTGGAGCTTCTCCCCAGAATCCAAGTCCTATTACGATATCTGGTTGGAATCTTTGGTAAATGTAAATTTTTTCAAGACTGTTAGACCTATCGCAGGGCATTACTTCGTGTCCCAACTCTCTAAGTCCTTTTATCAGGTAGTGTCCCTGGAGGCTTACTCCGTCCGGTTCGACAGGATGCGGATACAGTACAAGTATTTTCATCTTAATTTGAAAGTTTCTGTTTGATTGCAGCTCATCAATTCGAATCCCTTTTCATTAGGGTATCCATAGATGTCTCTTACAATTTTTTTCTTTAGTTCGAGTTCCTTGTCCGTGAGATTGATTGTGAGGTCCGAGTCTTTTATGGGCTCTGGCGGAACTAAATCTGGATAAGGAACGTTACTCCCTTTCTTGTAATTAAAGAAATATACCTTTTTAGACTTTAGCTTTTCATCGTCCAACATTTTTTTTACAGCTCTATGGGCATCAAGATGTCGTGGATGTCCGTACTCTCCGTTCGCTCCATGGGTGAAGACTAAGTCGAAATCTTTTTCAGTAGTTATTGGATTTATTAATTCGATTATCTTTTCAGACTCTATTGGTGTCATTTCTTCATCTTCAATGTCAAAGATGTGTCCTTTTGCATTTAACATTTCGCAAACTTTTTCGAATTTAGGTTTTCTGTCAGCGTCGCTAGATCTGCATAATGAGATAATTGTCCAGTCCCAGTCTTTGTTTTGAAGAATCATCCCCCCCATCCAAATAGTTTCATCGTCGGGGTGAGCAACAACAACCAAAGCTCTATTATTCATTTTGATTAATTGAAATTTTTGTATTTAAGTTTTGTTATAATTTTTTAGCAGATTTCTTGTCGATTATAAATGTTGCGTCCTTATGTTTTCTTAATGCAGATGCTGGAACTTTTTCTGATATTTTTCCTTTTAGAGATTTGTAAATTGCATCTGCTTTTTTATCTCCAAAGGATAACAAGATTATTTTTTTTGCAGAAAGGATTGTTTTTATCCCTATGCTATATGCATGATGGGGAACACGAGATTTGTCTTTGAAGAATCGAGAATCGACTTGTCTTGTGTTTTCTGTAAGAGTTATTATTCTTGTCTGGCTATTGAATGAAGATCCCGGTTCATTAAATCCTATGTGTCCATTCTCTCCGATTCCAAGCATACAAATGTCTAGCCCTCCAACCTTTTTTATTTCCTTATCATATTCTTTTCCAGAAGCGGAAGGGAAATGGATGTTGGATCTTTTTACATTAACTTTGCTGAAGAAATATTTGTTCATATAATAATGGTAGCTGTTCACGTCTGAATTTTTAAGTTCCGCAAACTCATCAATATTGAATGCTTTAACTTTTGAGAAGTCCACCTTGCCTTTTTTGTAAAGCTTTACAAGTTCTTTGTAAAAAGGAATCATTGTTCCGCCTGTGGCAAACCCAATGACCGCATTAGGTTTTTTAGAAACTATTTCGCAAATTATTTGACTTGCCCTTTTTACAGATTCTTTTTTGTTTTTACCTATAATCACCTTCATGTTATATTAAGGACAAATTTTATATATAAAAACCTTCCACTTTTAATATGAATGAGAAAGAATTTATCAGCAGAGATATTAAGATAATGGATTTGATTAATGATTATCCTGAAGTTATTCCAATCCTTATGGGTTATGGACTTCATTGTGTTGGATGCCACTTTTCAAGTTATGATACTCTGGAGGCGGGAGCCAAGATTCATGGGATGACTGACGAGATTATTGAGATGATGCTTAAAGATGTTAATCTTATAATAGAAAAATTCCATAATGCCGAAGAAGCGAATAAAAATATCGATTAATCTTCCAAACAGATTTTGCAATCTTTTGGAACTCTTTTGTCCTGGATCCTATGGAAGTCACATAGGGCTTTAGATTTCCTCATAGCGACACATAATCCATATATTTCATCCATGATATCTTTCTTTTTTTCTACTATTTCCTTAGCAGCTTCTCGAATATCCTTCATTGCTTTTTCGGAGAATTTTATTTCTGTTCCTCTTTTGGATTTTATATACTGTGAAATTGCCGCTTCAGTTATTCCGAGGCATTGGGCTGCGTTTTTTTGCTTTAGCCCGTAGTCTTTTATGAATATTTTTGCAAGTTCTCTTCTTAATGCAGGAATAAGATACCAAACTTCAATTTCTTGAGGCATTATTTTTTTCATGTTTTAAGTAAATCATAACAATATTTAAGTTTTATGAACTGTTGGTTTTATTACCAAAACCCTTAAAAATATTAACTATAGTTAATTTTATAGGGAAGTATAAAATGGAATCTAAACAGGATCAAAATTTGGAATTGAATAGGGATGTTTTTGACCATTATAATCCGGAGGATTTGAAATTCAGAGCTTTGCCTGGATTGAATGAAGAAATTGTAAGGCAAATTTCTAAGGATAAAAATGAGCCTGAATGGATGTTGAAGAGAAGGCTTGCAGGTTTGAAGATTTTCAATAAAAAGCCGATTCCTACTTGGGGTCCTGATTTGTCAGATTTAAATCTAGATGAAATTCATTTTTATATGAGGCCTAACGCTAAAAAGAATTCTACTAATTGGGATGATGTTCCTGGAGATATAAAGAGGACTTTTGAGAGGCTTGGGATTCCTGAAGCAGAGAGAAAATCTCTAGCAGGAGCGGGAGCACAGTATGAGTCTGAGGTTATTTATCATAATTTAAAGAAAGGACTTGAAGAGAAGGGTGTTGTTTTTTTGGATATGGATGAGGCGGTTCAAATGTATCCTGAGATGGTTCAGAAATATTTCATGACTACATGCGTTTCTCCGGCGTTACACAAGTTTTCAGCTTTGCATGCTGCAGTCTGGAGTGGTGGAACTTTTATTTATGTTCCAAAAGGTGTTAAAGTAGATATGCCTCTTCAGGCTTATTTCAGAATGAACGCAAAGAAAGGAGGGCAGTTCGAACATACTCTTATAATTGCGGATGAGAGTTCAGAAGTTCATTACATTGAAGGATGTTCTGCACCTCTTTATTCTGAGAATTCATTGCATGCTGGATGTGTTGAAATCCATGTTTTAAAGAATGCTCGTGTAAGATATTCAAGTATTGAAAATTGGAGTAAGAATACCTATAATTTGAATACTAAAAGGGCAATAGTTCATGAAAATTCAATTATGGAATGGGTTAATGGAAATATGGGGAGTAAACTAACGATGTTGTATCCATGTAGCGTTCTTCGTGGTGAAGGTTCCAGAACAGATTATGTAGGAATTGCTTATGGTGGGAATGGGCAGAATCAAGATACTGGATGCAAGGTTTACCATCTGGCTCCGAATACCAGGTCTAATGTCATAAGCAAGAGTATTAGCAAAGATGGAGGAATTACGTCTTATAGGGGATTGATAGAGATTAAATCTGGATGCACCAACTCTAAGTCCAGCGTTAGGTGTGATGGACTCATGTTAGACAATGAAAGTAAGGCTAAGACTTTTCCAAGTATGGATGTGGGAGAGAATGATGTGGAAGTTGCACATGAGGCCGCTGTTGGGAAAATAGGGGAAGAACAGTTATTTTATTTAATGTCAAGAGGTTTAAGTGAAGCAGAGGCTACCAAGATGATAGTTGCAGGTTTTATAGAACCTGTAATAAAGGAGCTTCCAATGGAATATGCAATTGAATTAAATAGACTTATAGAGTTAGAGATTGAAAACTCGGTTTGCTAATGGACCCTTTATATAGAGAATATTTAATAGATAGATTTGCAAATAAGAAAAATTTTGGGGAGTTGAAAGACAGAACCCATAGACTTGTTCATCAGAATCCCGGATGCACTGATGAAATTGTTATCGATGTCAGAGTTGAAGGTGAAAAGATTGTTGATGCAAAATTCCACGGAAAAACTTGTTTTATCAGTGCAATCTCTGCAGAAGTTTTGTTGGATAATGTTAAAGGAATGAAAGTGGGAGAAGTTATGAATTTGAAAAAAGAAGACATGGATATATTTTTGGGAACTGATATAATTCCTACGAGAGCAGGATGTGAACTTTTCCCTCTTGATACTTTAAAGAAACTTGGAGGAGAAAATGAATTCAGTTGAGATTAAGAATTTGCGTGTTTCTGTTAAAGATGATGACAAATCTAAGGAGATAATTAAAGGATTAAATCTTAAGTTGGAATCCGGGAAGGTTTATGCTCTTATGGGGCCTAACGGGAGTGGAAAGACCAGTCTTTCAAATGCAATTATGGGACACCCCCACTATAAAATTACAGAAGGAGAAATTTCTTTTGGTGGAGAAAATGTTCTGGAAATGGGCCCTGATGAAAGAGCTAGAAAAGGAATTTTTCTTTCTTTCCAGTATCCCAGAGAAATTTCAGGAGTTACACTTTCAAGTTTTTTGAGACAGGCTTACAATTCGGTTAATCCAAATAGCAAAAAGTCTTTTTTGGAATTTCATGATTTAATTAATGAAAAGGCAAAGCTCCTTGACATGGATGCTGGATTTTTGGAACGTTATTTGAATCAAGGATTTTCAGGTGGAGAGAAGAAAAAATCTGAAATTTTGCAAATGTTGACCTTGAATCCCAAGCTTTCTATTCTTGATGAGACTGATTCAGGTTTAGATATTGATGCCTTGAGAACTGTTGCAAAGGGGGTTAATGAATTCGTTAAAGATAAAGATAAATGTGTTTTGATAATTACACATTACAAAAGAATCTTAGATTATATAAAGCCTGACAAGGTTCTTGTTATGGTTGACGGTAAAATTGTTCTTGAGGAAGAAAGTGATTTTGTTGACCATATTGAAGAAAAAGGTTACGGATGGATTAAAGAAGATGGAAGCGAAGAAGATACAAGTTAAAATATTCAAATCTAATGTTCTTGAAATTGAAAACTTAAATGATTCTGTGAAAAGGATAAGATTTTCTGTTCCTGAAGATTTTGATTTTAGGGCGGGTCAATATTTGTCATTGAGTGTTTTCGATGAAAAAGGCAGAAAAATAAGAAGACCTCTTTCGATTGCAAATTCTCCTCAGGATAAGGGGTTTGTTGAATTTTGTGCTAAAATAATCCCGGGGGGTTTGGCTTCAGAATATATGAAGAAGATGAAGAAAGGTGATGAAGTGGAACTTTTTGGTCCCGTAGGTAAATTTACAGTAAATGAAGAACCGGAGGGAATTGTTTTCCTTGCTGCAGGAGTAGGAGTTGCGCCTTTCGTTTCTATGATCCAGGATTTGCTTGAAAATGGTTTTAATGAAAATATCCTCTTATTGAAATCTGCAAGGACAGAGAAAGATTCTTTGTATGACAAGGATTTTGAAAGAATTTCAAATAATTATGGAAATTTCAAATTTTACAATATCTTTAGCAAACCAAAATTAAAGAAGGAGAATGTTGGACATGTTCAAGACTTTTTGGAGAAGTATATTCCCCAGGATTTCAAGGGGAATTTTTATATTTGCGGTCTGAAAGATATGATTGATTCTACAGGAGACAAACTTATAAAATTAGGTTTTAGTGAAGACCAGATTTTTTATGAGAAATTTGATTAATTAAGAAGCTCCAGTCATCATTACGGGATGATAAACTACAGGGGGTTGATAATTCTGCGGTTGTTGTGTTTGAGGCTGTGTATTTGTTTGAGTATTTGGATTTGTTGAAGGGTTATTTGTCAAAGCTTTGTTAGTAACTGGAGCAAGGTTGTTTGCAGAATTTTGAGTTTGATTGCTCTTTGTTCCTAGAAGAATTATTGTTCCTGCTATGAATATGAAAAGCACTATTGAAATTCCTACAGCAATTCTTAATTTTTTAAATCTCATCTGAAATCAAATACCTCCTCATGAACATTTTCTTTTTTAACTCCAAGTTCAATTAAATCTTTTATTATTTTTTCTTTGAATTTTGGAGGACCACATATTAA
>CAZKAU010000026.1:0-303 GCA_964551065.1 Candidatus Woesearchaeota archaeon
AGCCCATGCGATAATCAAGAGTCTTTCAAGATCCGGTTTCAGGATACTTAATATACTAGATGTTACAAGAATCCCTCGTGGAGGGCCAAAGAAGAAAGGAGGTAGGAGAGGAAGGAGAGTTTAAGCCTTAAAGAAGGTTTTAAAAAACTCCTTAATTTTTTATCAAGATGGAAATAATAGAAAAGAAAGAAAATCAGATTACGTTCAGAGCAGAAATGAGTGATAGCCTTGCGAACGCCATAAGACGTTATGTTAACCAGGTTCCTGTTTTAGCTATAGATGAGGTTGAAATTTACAAGAATG
>CAZKAU010000026.1:313-721 GCA_964551065.1 Candidatus Woesearchaeota archaeon
TATATGATGAGACTGTTGCACACAGAATAGGGCTCATCCCTCTAAAGATGGATAAAGCTGTTTCTGAAAAGACAGAAATGGAAATGAAGCTGTCTGTTAAAGGTGAAGGAATGGTTTACTCTGGACAGATTGAAGGAGGATTGGGAATTATCTATGATAGAATTCCTATTACATCTCTTACAGAAGAAGGAGAACTCCAGGTTGTTGCAACCGCAAGGACTGGAATCGGAAGCGAACATTCCAAATTCTCTCCCGGATTTGTCTATTACAGAAATGTTGTTGAGATAAAAATGGATGCTTCACTTCAAGATAAGATAAAATAAGTTATACGATTTAATAAATTTATTAAATGATGACAGCTTTTATTAAGATAATATAATGGGAGAACTTATTATTTATATGCTTGTG
>CAZKAU010000026.1:731-8109 GCA_964551065.1 Candidatus Woesearchaeota archaeon
GCTCTTCCAGATAATGAAGTTAAGAAAAGCGGAGATCATATAATATTAATAGATAATCTGAAAAAAGATGCGTCTGATGTTTGTGAGGAAATTTGCAGACTGGAAGGAAAAAGTCTTGAGATTGTTCCAAAAGAAGAACTTGTTATGACCATTGAATCTTTTGGACAGATTAGTGTTGAAGATATTTTTAAGAAAGCGATAGCTGTTTTGAAGAAAGATTTGGAACATGCTGCTAAAGCATTCAAATAATTCTTGTTTTCGGAAATAAATATATTTTTAAAAAGTCCTGTTTGTAGTTTTTAAGATAAGCAGGAGTAGCGAAGTGGTCAAACGCGCAGGACTCAAGATCCTGTCTCTTAGTGAGTTCGGAGGTTCGAATCCTCTCTCCTGCATAATAATCTGAAGGCCTTGCGGTCTTCTTTAAACACGATGAAAAACAATACCATTGAAGAAATTTGGAACGAGATAAGAAAAGCAAAGAGGGTTCTTATGACCTTGCATTACCGGCCGGATGGAGATTCTCTTGGAAGCTGTGCTGCGATGAAATATGTTCTTGAAAAAGAAGGTAAGGAGGTCAGACTTGTAAGCAAGGATGACCTTAGCGAAAATCTTAACGTTTACTCTTTTTCAAAAGAGGTTGAGTTTGGAAAAGATATCCAAGATGAAAATCTTGATGATTTTGATTTGATAATAATATTAGATTATCCCCTCTACGATATTTCAACAGAATTTAAGGAAAAACTGAAGACAAAAAAGGTTATTAATATTGACCACCACGAAACAAATTCTTTCTTTGGAAATTGGAATTATGTTAATCCAAAGTTGCCTTCATGTTGCTCCGTTCTTACAGAAATGTTTCAGGAGAAAGGCATTGAATTTGACAAGGAACTTAGTTTGAGATTGATGGTCGGGATTTGTACAGACACTGGATTTTTCCTTCATGGAGATACTGTAGACACTTTGAAAAAAGCCACTTTTCTTTTGGAAAAAGGGAAAATCAATTATGGAACAGAGCTCTTCACACCAATAATGAGCAATCCCTGGAACCTGAAAAAACTTTGGGGAATTGTCCTTTCTAATATGGAGAAGACAACAATTAACGGAAAGATTGTGGGATATAGTTGGGCAAAGAGGGAAGAGTATGAAAGCCAGGGACTTAATTCTGCAGAGATAAGATTGGCCATTTCATGTATGCAAGATATAAAAGATTTAGATTTAATATTTGTTCTCACCGAATTAGATGGACACATCAAAGGTTCATTTAGGAGCAAGGTGTTTGACACCACTGTTTACTCTACAGCGCTTGGTGGTGGTGGGCACAAAGGAGCTTCAGCATTTGTTATAGAAAATAAGGGGATGGAAAAGGCAATCAAAGAAGTTCTGAGTATTGTGAAGGAAAAAGGATTTGTTATTGCAGATTAAGAAAAACTAGGCCGTACCAGGCCCAAGAACTATTTTACCTTGGGCATCAACTACCAAAGCCATATCGTCCCCTAAAAACCTTTCTTCTCCGGCATCATCGCCGAGGTTTCTTTCTATAAAATAGAGTTTTTGTCCTGACTGAACCGTATAAGTTTGAGTTTTATATTCAGGATTTATTGCGGTTAAGGTGTAAGTTGTGCTTCCGTCTGCATTTGAAGACTTGGTTAGTTTAAATCCGGTAAGTGCTTTTTGAGCGTCTGCACTTAGGCTATTTGAAGAGATAAGATAAGCGTAATTTGCGTAAGGGCTATCTGCAAGCATTGTTCCTACAATTGAGGAAGAAGGTGCAGGTTTCATAGGAGCATTGGTATTTCCAGGATTTACATTTTGTATTGTATGTCCATTTGGGCTGAAAACGGCAATTCCTCCTGCAATTAAAGCTACCAGGACAACAATTCCTGCAATAATCCACAGGGTGTTACTCTTTTTTTCCATTGTGAAACTTAACAATTGTTGTTTTTAAAAGTTTTGGACTTTCTGTCAAAATAAGAGACTAAATCCAGAGTATTTTTCCAAAAGAAAAGCTTTAAATATGCTAATTATCAAGGATTAGTACTGCGAGTTAACGCGATAGCAGGGGTTTATACTTCTGTAGCTTAATTCAATTGAAGAAAATGAAATCAAACACAAAGATCAATAAGCAATTGAAAGGGAAAAGGAATCCTGAATTAGTTGATGCTATAATCCAAGCCAGAAAAAGTGAGGCATGGAAAAGGGTTTCCGAAATTTTGGCAACACCAAGAAAAAATAGCAAAGAGAAGAATATTGATGCAATAAATAAATTTGCTCAAGACGGAGAAACAATAGTTGTTCCAGGAAAGGTTCTTTCAGTGGGTGAATTAGACAAGAAGATTAATGTTGTTGCTTTCGGTTTTTCAAAAAATGCTGAAGAGAAGATAAAGAAATCCGGAGGAAAAGCAGCCACAATATTAGAAGAAATTAAAAAGAATCCCGAAGGTAAAGGGATAAGGATATTCGAATGAAAGTAATAGATGCTACAAACACGCCTATGGGAAGAGTTGCAAGTTATGTTGCTAAGCAGGCTCTTAAGGGAGAAGATGTTGCAGTAGTTAACTGTGAAGAGATAATAATCACCGGTAACAAGAAAGATATTCTTGAGGAATTTAAACAGAAAAAAGGAAGAGTGGGAAGCGGACAAGGAGGTCCAAAATATTCATTCAGTAAGGAAAGAATTGTAAAGAGAACAATCAGAGGAATGATTCCAAACCATAGAGAAGGGAGAGGGAAGGTTGCCTTCAAGAGAGTAAAATGTTATCTTGGTGTTCCTGCAGAATTTGAAAATACTGAAAAAGAAAAAATTAAAACATCTCCAAAGATGAAGTTTCATAAGCTTGGAGAATTGATAAAATAATGGCAGAGAAAAGGATAATTGCGTCAGGTAAAAGAAAAGCGGCTGTAGCAAGAGCGAGAATAGTTGAAGGTTCAGGAAAGGTTACTATTAATAGAAAAGATCATACTGCATTAGGTTTCTTTGATAAATTAAGAATTGAAGAGCCTTTGAGAATTACAAAAGAAATTACCGGAAAGATAAACTTTGATGTTTCTATAACTGTAAATGGCGGTGGAGCAAAAGGGCAGATTGAAGCTTCAAGACTTGCCTTGGCAAGGGCAATATCTGATTTTGTAAAATCCAAAGAGCTCACAGATGCTTTCATTGCTTACGACAGAACTTTGCTTGTTGCGGATGTAAGAAGAAAGGAAACAAGAAAGCCTGGAGACTCTAAGGCAAGAGCAAATAGACAAAGTTCCAAGAGATAATTTTATTTTTTAATTAATTCCAAAACATCAAAGGGGAGATAATGAGAATCGTTTGCTATTCCAAGCATAGATTTTCTAAAAATGTTGTTTGCAAGGAGATGAGAAATATAAATTAGTTTTGGTCCCACGTGGCTTCCATTCTTTTTTATATAATTTGAAATCTTGGGCTCAAAACCCATTTCATAAAACTCCTTGGTCATATTTTTTCGATCTTTATAAGATAATTGTCCATCTAATCCAATTTTTATTTCGGGAGCATATTGGAAATGTAAAACTTTCCCGACAAGGTCTGATGCTACAAGAGGGAGATTAGAATAATTGTGTTTTGCCAATTCGTGTGGGAGAAAGGTGTAAACATAATCTACTCCTTCATTTAAGGCTATTTGAACCTGGCTGTAATCCCTTCGGTTAGGGTGTTTAGCTGTTTCATCCCAATATTTTTTGCTATAAGAAAAAGTTGCTACGACAATCTCACCAATTTTTTTCTTAATATCTCCATGATTGGATTCGTCCATTCCAACATAAAGTATTTTTCTAGACATTCCAGACGAAAGTAAGAAATACCTTATTATAAACAATTAGGTCTTTTAATACATATTTTATTCTTCCATATCAAAACTTTTTTGCCTTTCGCGGAATTTTCTTCTAGCTTCATGCTTTGCGGCAACATGTCCTTTCATGATTGCGTGATACTCTGCTGCAGGATTATGGAAGTTTAGATCTTCTGGAATAGGAATATTGTATGGTTGAGGGTAACTTATAGAATTATAATAATCATAATCTCCTCCCATAATGTAGAAAAATTAATTTGTTTTAAAAGGAATTGTATTCTTGAAAATATATTTTACTTGATTTTCAAGTGTTCAAGTTTGTTTTGAACATGATTGAAGAGGGTCGTTGAAAGAATTGCCTGGTGACTTCCCTCGTGGATTTGATTATTGAATTTAATTTTTCCTATGTAAGTGTAATTTTTCAGGATTTTCTTTAAACCATTTACAGAGAGGTTATGTTTTTTTGAAAGTTGCCTGAGGCTTATTGTATTGTTAAGGAAATCTTCAAAGATTTCTTCGACTTCCCGATAATTTTCTGCCGGAACAAGTTTCCCATTTTCTGTTTTGTATCCGAAGGGGGCTCGAGACATTAATTCTCCTTTAGATGCTTTTTTTAGCATTCCTTTTTTCTGTCTGATTCCGGAAGTTATGGAATATTTTCTAAAGGTGTCAAGAAGTTGTCCATTTATCTTTTCTTCAGAATAATCTTTGAATTGTTTTTCATTATCAGGAGCAAAGTGGTGACAGACATTGCATAAATCTTTCTCAAATTTTTTTCTGGATGCCTGGCTCCCGCATTTTACACATTTTTTGTCTTCAGTCTTACCACTCTTTTTTTCGAGGATTTCTTCCATCATTTTTCAATTACCTTCAGCTTTTCGAGTTCTTTTTTGAATTGTTGATTATTTTTGAAAAGAATTGTCTTTATTCCCAGGGATCTTGGAACAGGCATGTTCCATTTTTCATTGTCTGTGAAAATCATTTCTGAAGGCTTTACTCCAAGTTCTTTTAGAGAAACCTGAAAAATCTTTTTGCTTGTTTTTCTTGCTCCGACATCGCAAGAAGCAAGAACCGAATCGAAGTTTTTGTAGTATTCTTTGTAAAAGAAAATGTCTTTTGCAACATACCAAATATCCGAGATTATCCCTATCTTGTAGCCTTTCTTTTTTAGTTCAAGGGCAAAATTATACAGTTCCTTATTTCTGTAGAAGTTTTTTTTGTAAGCTTTTTTGTAAATGCGAATTAATCTTTTGGGAGTTGTGTTCAGATTCTTTGCGATGGTGTTTATGGATTTTTCCTTAGAGATTTTTCCTGCAATTGCATCTGCATAAGAAGAATCGATTGCGTCGAAATACTGATCTACAGAAACGTGGAATTTTGCGGCAACTTCCTCATGGACACCTTCCATATCCGGAATTGATTCTCCTAAAGATAATACTCCGCCGAGATCAAAAACTATTGCTTTGTACTTCCTCTTTTCCATAATAGGTTTTTGTTAAATTTGTTTATATAGATTACTTTTTGTTCGCTTCTCTTTTATACTTCATTAACTCTCGCTGATTTATCAAAACCAAAATAACTGCACCGATGAGAAACCAGTAGTTTACAAGTGCTGCAAGAACAATGAATCCCAAGGCAATTATAGAATAAATTACAACTCTCCAGTTTTTTACGTGAAATTGTTTCATTTTACAGATTATCTATAGGGGAAGGTATCTTTTTTAATTCTTCTCTTGATATGTGAGTGTAGATTTGTGTAGTTGATAAATCGCTATGGCCGAGCAATTCTTGGATTTTTCTTATATCCACGCCGTTTTCAAGAAGATGTGTTGCAAAACTGTGCCTTAATGTGTGGGGATGAACCTCTTTAGTTATTCCTGCAGCAAGAACAGCTTTTTTCACAAGCTTCTGAATGTTTCTTCCGGTAAGTTTTCCGTTTGGTCCCGTAAAGAGATAATCCTGGCCTTTCTCCAATTGTTTGCGAATTTGCCTTTTCAAATCCTTAACAAGAAATTTTGGAATGTTGAAAATTCTGTCTTTTCTTCCTTTTGCCTGAAGTATTCTGCCGGACATTTCGTCAAAATTCAAATCAGAAATTTTTAAATTAATAAGTTCAGAAACACGGAAGCCGCAGGCGTAAGCCATTCCAATCATGAGTTTTGTTTTTTTGTTTTCAATTGAAGCCAGGAGTTTTTTTATTTCATCTTTTGTGAGAACTTCAGGAATTCTTTTTTCACGTTTTGGTCTTTTAATTCCAATGGTAATATCATGTTTCAAGATATTTGAATAAGCATATCTTATAGCAGAAAGAAAAACTATTATCGAGGAGGAAGCAGAATTTTCAAAGTTTTCTGCCATGTAAAGCTTCACGTCGTCTTCATCCATTTCGTCAGGCTGTTTTTTTGAGTGATTCAATAACTCAGAATTTGCGTTTAGATAATTGCGGATTGTATAAGCAGAATTCTTTGATATCTTAAGTTCTGTTTCAAGTTTTCGGAGAAAATCCTCTTTATTCATATAACAGATTGTGCGAACTTCTTTATATTTGTTGTGAAAAATAATTCAGAAGGAAGTATATGGACAAAGCAAAGGAAGAGATTAATTCTTACTTCTTGAAAAACTGCTTTGCATCCTTAGAGAAAAGCAAATATCCTGCAACTGCGCCGTCATAAATCAGTAAGATTATTCCTGATACCTGTGTTAAGCTGCTCAATGAAGCCAGAACTCCAAGAATAGCAAGCACTATGATTAAGATTCTTGCCCATCCCTGTCCGTTCCATAATCCTCTTCCGATGAAGAAGTTAAGAACAGCGAATAAGATAAGAATTACTGCAAGAGCGACAAAAAGACCTGCGCCCGCAGAGCCGAGCAAGCTTAGAAGAGGAATGGATGAAAACATAGAGCCTACGCTTCCGCC
Organism: Candidatus Woesearchaeota archaeon; assembly: GCA_964551065.1. GTDB lineage: Archaea > Nanobdellota > Nanobdellia > Pacearchaeales > GW2011-AR1 > JAKLIN01. The sequence goes on from CAZKAU010000026.1 coordinate 7,461, forward strand.
TGCAACCAATGAGGCAATACCTGCAATAGCAAGAGAGCCTGCAGAAATATAAGATAATATTGCAAGAATTTTTACAAGTACAGGTGCTTGTTCCTTTGCCATTAATTAGTATAATAAACAGTTATTTATAAAATTATAGATTTTCCCTTTTTTGAAAAGAAAATTTATAACTTAACAATTCTTAATTTTATTATGTCAACAACAGACTCAAAAGAGATAGATGCAATAATAAAAAATGCTGAAGGGTGGAAAGGAAAGAAGATGTCAGAACTTCGCGCAGCAATAAAAAAAGCAGATCCTGAAATTATTGAAGAGGTTAAATGGAGAAAACCGAGTGCTCCTGAAGGAGTCCCTACATGGAGTAAAGGGGGAATTATTTGTGTTGGGAACATTCTGAAGAATTCCGTGAGAATAACATTCGCAAAAGGCGGCCAGTTCAAAGATGAAAAACTGAGGAAATATTTTAATGCATCTCTTAACGGTAATTTCATGAGAGGCATCGATTATTTTGAGAATGATAAAATAGATGAAGCTGCAATAAAAGATTTAGTTAAAGCTGCGGTGAAATATAATTTGGAGGAGAAGAAATAAAGATTATGAAAAATTTTAAATAACTAAAATATCTAAGAAGGTAATGAAAAAAGAGTTG
>CAZKAU010000027.1:0-7744 GCA_964551065.1 Candidatus Woesearchaeota archaeon
GAATATCAGATTGAGCAGCTTGAGCAGGAGAAAATTGACGCTTTTGATTTCAAAATGGAATTGAAACTTATGAAAGACAAACTTATGACCGGTAATTTTTCTGTTGTTGAAATATATCTTGAAGGACTTAAACCTCGTCTTGAGAAAGAATGGCAGAAATTGGGGAAGACTCCTAAGAAGAAGGAGGTTCAACTTGTTTCAGAGGAAGCAATCAAACAATCTGTTGCCGAAGCCCAGAAAGCAAGAAGTGATGTTGAAAAAAAGGAAGGGGCTAAGGCCGCTCAGCCTGCAGCTGGAACTCCTGCAACATCCGGAACTCCGGCAAGTACAAATGCTGCTCCTGCAACATCCGCTCCGGAGAATTCTGATGCTAAGAAACCTGCAAGGAAAGCCGCGAAAAAACCAGCTAAGAAATCTTCAGCAAAGAAAAAGACTTCTAAGAAGAAATAGTCCTGATTTAAAGGAAAGTATTTTAAATTATTCTCGGTTAGCTTTATAATGATAAACCCATCTTCCCTCCTCTCTTTAAAATATATTGCGCGAAAGACCTTAAAAAAAGATTTACTTCAAAAAATCCTTGACTTAAAAGATAAGGATGAGCAGAGACTCCTCTTTGAATATTCCATAAAATCCGCTATTGAACTTAAGTACGCGGAACTTAAAGAAAGTGTCGAGAAATTTGACCGAAAGAAAGGAGATCCTTTTATCCCTCTTACAAAGGTTTATCTTTTAGGTTCTAAGATTCATTATATGAACACTACATTCCATAAGAAGGATTTTAAAGTCGTTATGAATTTATTTAATGAAGTTGAAAAGGAATTAAAGAGGATGGAAAATGTTTGGACTAGGTAAGAAGAAACAGGAAGATCCTAACGCTCCGGCGCCGCCGCCTGGAGCAACACCTCCTGCAGAAGAGAAGAAGCCTGAAGGGCAGCCAGCAGCAGCTCCCGCTTCACCCGTGGTTAACAGTAATAATCCTGAGATTATGAAACTTTCCAGTGAGATTACGAAGATTAATGCAGGTGTTGAAGCTTTTGGCGAGGTTAGGAAATCTTTCTCTGAAAGTTTTTCCCGACTTAATGAGCAGATAGGGGAACTTAGGTCCATGATTCTTGAAAGAGATAAAAGTATCCAGGAGATTGAACTTAAAGCGGTAAAGGCATATGATCTTGTTGATTCGGTTCATCCAGAAAAGATTTCGGCTACGGTTCAGAAGGAAGATGCCAAGATAGAAGCTTTGAAAGCAAATCTTGAAGGTAACGAAGCTATCATGAATAGAGTCATGGAGGAGATGAGAGAGATAAGAAAGAAAATTAATTTTTTCAGAGGTATCGAAGAAGTTGTCAAACTTAGCGAAGAGATAAAGAAAGAGCTTATAGAAATAAAGAAAGTTGAATCTATGGTTAATGTTAAGGTTGACAAAATTGATACCATATATTCTGAAATGAGGACCAAATTCCAAGATGTGGATGCATTTGACTCTTCTCTGAAGGAGATGAAAGTTTCTGTGGAACAAAACTCAAAGGATGTCGGATTCCTTAAAGATAGGATAGGGGAATTGGCGGAAAAGACCGAAATTGATAAGCTTGTAAACAAAGTCCAAAGATATGTTGATGCTTTGAAGGATTTGGAAAAGAAATCTTCTATGTCTAGAGATATAGAGCAATTGAAGACTCTCTTGGATGGAATAAAATAGTTCACATAAAGTTTTAAAGTTCTTTTGACATTTCTTTATTATGAGGAGAGAATTTTTATTGATGCTACTTTTTGTTTTACTTCCTTTAGCAAGTGCACAGATAATCTTTCAGAATACTTTTGGAAGTGTTTACAATGTGGGAGAGGTAATAAATTCAACAGTTTCTGTTTCACGACAAATAAGTATGTCTGATTACTTGGATTCTTATCTTGTTTGTGCTGGAGTCAGCAAACTTGTAAGCAGAGATTATTTGAAGCTCAATCCTAATCAGGCTCAAACAGTCAATATTGATTTTCCTGCATCTATGGAAGGTCAATGTTATTTTAATTCTGTTTTTGATGGGGAAAGCCAGAAGAGTGAAAATTTTTTGATAAGTTCAAATATAAACATAAATTATCATCTTAATGATTTGTCTTTTTTTCCTGGAGATAATTTTAGTCTTAATGGAAGTGCAATAAAAAATAATAATGAACCTCTTAATGGAGTTTTGATTTTGTCTTCTCCCGAGATTGTCAATAAAACTATTGCCGTTACCAACGGGAATTTTGAATATTCTTTTCCGATAAGAACGGACTCAGCTCCAGGGGATTATAATCTTTCATTGAATGCAATAGAATATGATTCTAATAATAATGTGATTAACTCAGGTAAGGAAATCGTTAAGATTAAGATAAAATCTTTGCCTACGCTTATCAAGGTAAATCCGAATTCTTCAGAGATAAGCCCTCCTCAGAGATTTAACCTAAGCTTTGCTCTTTTGGATCAAGCAGGAAGAGTTATTGACGGAAAAAATGTCCTTATGAAGGTTTTTGATCCGGATAATAACATAACCTTTGATTCTACCTTGGGAAATCAAGGAAATTACAGTTATTATTTTCCCGGAAATTCCACTAAGGGTTTTTGGAGCTTCAATTTTTATTATGGAAGTCTTTTTTCAACCGCTAAAGTTTATGTTAATGAAAATGAAAATTATTCTCTTGTTGTTTTGAATCAATCAGATATAAGAATAATAAATAATGGGAATGTTCCTTATACCGGAATTGTTACTTATTCGATTTCCAATTCTTCTTGGAATGAAAGTTATAACTATGACGTTAATCTTGATGTAGGTGAGTATAAGGATTATCCTCTGAATCTGGATGGAAGTTATAATTTATCTTCGCAAGGTGTTCTTTTAGGAGGCTTTACTTTTACAGGAGCAGCTGTTGCAGATAATGTTGTTTCGATTCGGGGAAATTCATTAAGATATCTCTTGTTGGGGTTAGGGGTGGCATTTTTGATTGGAGTTTTCTTTGCCCTTAGGAAAAATAAACTATTTTCAAAAAACAAAAAACAAAAAACTAAATCAGATATTGTTGCTAGTTCTGGAGCTGTTTCGGGAATTATGAGAAGAAGGGCATATATGGGATTTTTCCATTTTGATGAATTCTTTGAAGGTGCAAGAAAATTATTGAAAAAATATGGGTGGACCTTGCACCGAGTTAATGATAAGATGTACTTTGTGTTATTCTACTCTTCAAGACATGATTCTTCTGAAAAGCTTGTCAAGTTTTCTAAGGAATTGAAGAGGATTGCTAAAGACAATAATCGTATTGTTAACATCTCATTGAATTCTACGAATTTTAATGGGGATGCTGCTATGCTTAAGAAATTTGCTTCGGAAACAAGAAAGATGATAAATTATTCTGAGGGTAAGATTATACTTTCTAAGACTACTGCTAAGATTGCAGGAATAGATGCAGAAAATACGTTGAGGCTAGATATAGATGGCAAGATCGTAGAAGCTTGTGTCATATAGCTATTTAATTAATTATTTAATTAAAGTGTACTCTTTTCTTTATATAATATCTCTGTAATTACTATTTTTCCTTCTAATAAAATTTTTCTATTTTCTGTTTAGTGTACTTTTTATTTTTATTAATTAGATATAGGATAAGTTTTAAAAAGTACTTTTACATTAAATAAAAAATGGCCATTACGAGAAAGGAATTAGAGGAACTGATAAGTGTCAAACCGCGACTTGAAAAAGTTGCTACTCTGAGCAGTGATGGGAAAAATCTTCTTCTTCGTGTCCCGAAAGAGATTCGAGAATTATTTGGTTTTGGAAAAGGTGATAAGGTTCGATTTGTCGTTGATGAGAAAAATGAAATTCGTTTTGAGGTGATAAAAGATGCAGGAAAGAAAAAAGAAAGAGATTGATGGGATTGATAGAGAGGTCTTGAGAATTCTTTACTATCATGGATCGAGGGTTAGCAGTGCCATAGGGAAGGCAGTCGGACTTTCTCCTTCAGCAATCGCTCCACGTTTGCAGAATCTTAAGGAGAAAGGAATAATCAGGCAAGGAAAAGTTTTGGGGATGAGAACATTCCGAAAAAAAGTTGGAAATAAAACGATAAAGGTAAGTGCTCCAAGGAGCATCTATTGGGAGATTGATTTAGAAGATGAATGATAAGAAATTTTTTAACCTTGGGATTTTTTTGGTTTTTGCAGCAGTTGCTTTGGCATTTGTTTTTTCTTCAATCAGCGTCGAGGCAGTCCAACCTTTCGGAAGCAATATTTCTGAGATAAGCAATCAGACTCTATCTACCCAACCTGCAGGAAGTGCTGCGGCAGTTGCAGGAAATGTGACAGAGGTTAATTTAGACGGATTTACAACCACCCAATCATGGCAAGGTTATTTTGGTAATGTTACAGGTACGTTGGTCCTTGCGGATGGAAGTAATCATCAACTTTATAATTGGAGTGATGCAAGTCCTAAGGGAGAAGTTTATGCTTCGACAAATGATTCTTTAATTTGGACGAATATACAGTGTTTTAACTATACTGCAACGGGAACTTATGCGGATGACTCTGCAAATAGGGGAGGGACCAGCCAATACGGTATGAATTTGACCCAATTGGAAGATTCTTATAACATCCCTTACGATGCGGTTGACAGCGTAAATAATACCTTCAATCTTAACGGGACAGGGAACCATGCAAATTTTTACACAAATAATTTACAGTTTGGTGACGGAACTTGCCATAGTACAAGACTTTACACTGATGCCGGAACAAGCGAGGCTGGAAAATTTGAAGAAGTCCTCCTTTATGATCCAAATACCAGAAGTGTCGTTTTCACTACAATACTTAATCAAGATATTTTAGGTTTTGACGGAAGAACACACGATTTTGAAATGATTGTTCCAGAAGATGGTCATAAGGCAGATACTTCCACCACTACTTATTACTTCTATGTCGAATTGCAGTAAGGAATAATTTAAGTAATTAGTTAAGTAGTTAATTATACTAAATATATTTATTGCTATATTAATCTATTTTATTTATTAAACAAAACCTTTAAATATGTAGTTTCTTTTTAAAAATAATGAATTTTGACTCCTTTCTGAGCTCACCTAGATGGGAAATCCTTCAGATTATTGCTAAAAGTCCTTCTTCTCCAACAGAAATTGCGGGGAAGCTTGGGACCACCATTGCTTATGTAAGTCAGCAACTCAAACTTTTAGATGCTGCAGGATTGATTTTCAAAACAAAAACAGGTGCTTCTGAAAAAGGCAAGCCTCGATCTGTTTTTGAAACGGAAAAGGATTTAATTTATATCGCTGCGCTCACAAAAAATTTCTCTGAGAAAAAGTTAATTTCTTCTCAGGATTACCATCAAGACATACTCAAAATATGGCTTTTGGAAGATTCATCATTTCATCCTTATTTTGAAAAATTATATTGGGAGTTGGAGGGAAACAAAAAAGAGATAGAGTTTCTTTTTTTGGATATTAAAAGTCCCAGATTTATCGTAGTTACAGATTCTAAAACTTTGAAATCCAAAATTGAAAATTTTATTTCTAAGTTGGATAAAAAGTTGGGCTGTAGTTTTGTTTCTAGTTTTCCTGAGGAAAAAGAGTTTGTGGTGAAATTAAATGGTTTTAAGGAGGAGGAAAAGTGAACTTAGAGAAATCTTTTAGTCTAAGGGTTATGTTAGTATTAACTTCCTTTTTATCTCTGATTTTGTTTTCGGGATTTGTATCTGCGGTTAATATCGGAGTAAGTCCTGCAACTGTAACCTTCCATAATGTTTTGAGGGGAGGTTATGCTCAAGGACAAGTGGTTGTTTCTGCAGATTCTGTGGCCAAAACTAACATTAGTGTTGATGCAGTTGGAAATATTTCCAGCTGGTTAAATTTCAGCAAAAACTTTTCGGCATCGAAAGAGAACCCCCATGTTTTAACAATTTCCGTAACCCCTCCCGCAGATACCCCTAATGGGAATTATACTGGTTTTGTGAGAATCTCTGCTTCTGCTCCGCAAAATACTTCTTCTGGAGGTACAGTCGGGATTGTGAAATCTTCTTTAGATGTTTATGTAACCGTTCAGGTTGTTGATACTCAAATAATACAATGTTCGGCAGCAAAATATTCGGTTAATTCTGTGGAACAAGGAGATGATATTGTTTTCAATGTTAATGTTACAAACACCGGTAATGTTATTATCCAACCAAGAGTTACCATAGATGTTTGGGATGAGAGTCAGACCAATATTGTTAAGAGTCTGGATACAAGAGGGGATCAAATACTTCCAACAAGAGAAAAGCAACTTTCTTTCAGAATAAGTAGCGCTGGAATGCCAACTTCCCAGTATTGGGCAGATATCTCTGCAGTAGACTGTCTTTCATCAACTTTACTCACATTTGATGTACTCAAACCAGGAGCCTTGAAAGCTAATGGTCTTTTAACAAGCATACTTTCACCAAAAGAAGCTAAGGTGGGAGACACAATTCCAATTGAAGCGAGCTTCAAAAACACTGGAGAAAAAGAGGTCAGTGCACAATTCAGGGGGCAGGTCACAAAGTCCGGAAAGATTGTTCAACTTCTGGACAGCCCCTCTTCTAATATTGCTATAAATGACATAGGGACATTCACGTTTTACTTTACTCCTAAGAGTCCGGGAGATTATGTAATAAGCGGAAGAGTGTATTATGATGGAAAACAGAGTTATGAGCAGAGTACTACTTTTACTGTAACTTCAAGTTCTCCTTTCTCAGTTATACTCCCTCTGGTTTATGGGTTGCTTATTGTACTGATTGCATTTCTATTCCTTAAGATACTCAAAGAGAAGAAAAATTACAAGAAGATTTTAAGGAGGTTCAAGAAATGAAAAAGGTAAACTTACTTTTTGGAGCAATTTTTGTTTTAATAGCTTTGCAGGTTGTTTTTATTAGTGCTGCAAGTTCTGTTTCAGTTGAGGCTAATTATAATTGGACAGGTAATTATGAAATAACTCCTCAGACAGTTCATACATCTTCCTTTAACATTTTGGTTCACACCGGACAAATAAATGCAAGCTGTAAATATGATGAGAATAATCTTAATTTTACAAGCATGTCTGGAACCATGACAGCTCTTCTCAATGGAGATTTCAAGACAACCATTTCAGATATGGCCGATGGAGAGGTTAGAGATTATTATATTAGGTGTGAAAATTTATCTGCGGTTTCAGAACCCTATGCAACACATATCAAGATAAGAATGGATTTACCAGTAAGTGCAAGCATAACTTTCCCTGAAGTTTCTACCTCGACAATACCTGCAGGAAGATTCGGAATTTCTCTTCAGACTTCTAAGTTGGTTCAAGGAACACCAACGCTCCAGTATTCTTTTGATGGAACAGATAATAGTTGGAAGAGTCTTCCTTTGTTTGGGTCAGGAAAAAGTTGGCAGAGTTACCTAATAATTCCAAATGACCTACAGAGTGGTGCGGTTTATTTCAAGTTTAATGGTGTTGATTTGGAAGGGCAATCAGGAAGTCAAATAACTAATGGAGGTTCTTTTCCAATAGATACAGTAAAACCTACGATGATAACCGATATTGTCGCTCATGGATCTCTTGGAGAAATTTATTTGGATTGGTATCTTGCAAATACGAACAATGTTGTTAAATACAATATTTACAGAAGTATTTCTCCAGGTGTGGATTATACTGATGACTATACTACTGTTTATGGAAGCAACGTGAATTCCTATAGGGATTTGGGGGCAGTTAAAGGACAGACCT
>CAZKAU010000028.1:0-7623 GCA_964551065.1 Candidatus Woesearchaeota archaeon
TATGTATTTCTATGCTTTTTCCTGAAATTTTTAACCTCCTCAGCTAAATTCTGTGGAGGACCTTTTATTACTTCATTTTCTTTCTTCTTAGCAGAGAAATAAACATCTGCACATTGCTCTCCCTCGTATCTAAAACCTTTCCCTCTTATTTCAAAATGTCTTGAGATCTCCCCTGTTAAAAGATCATAAAATTTCAAAAGTTTACTTCCAGCAATCGCACCTTCCTGTCGATTGGTTAAAATTTTCAAAAGTAAAAATTCATTCCCTCTGGCCTTGGCCTCTTTTTCAATTTTTTTGAAATCAATTTCTTTCTTTTCAAAAGCTTCTTTGCTTGGCTCTGCAAGGAAAAGTCTTGCTGCATCTTTAAATCTTGAAAAGGTTTCATGAGATAAAGTGGCAAGAGCATTTCTCTGCTTGTAAGTCGGATCGATTAAAATAATCGGAGAATCTAATTTTGACGAATTCAAATCCATAAAAATCCTGGATTTATTCCTATAATGCTTCTCGGTGTCAACTACAATTTGATTATCTTTGGACTTAATGATAGCATTCAAAAATTTTACAAAACCCTTGTAATGTAAAACAAGAAGTTCAAGTGCATATCCTGAGAATCCTTTTATGTGCGATTCTGCACCATAGACCTCATTTGAATGACAAAAAAGTTTTGCAAGGATTATATCGTCGAGAATTTTCCTGTTTTTTGCTTTTTTGTTTACATAATTTACATGGTAATATGAAAGATCGGTTATGTTTTCAGCGTCTTTTGGATCTGAAACCTTCATAACTGGAACTATCTCAAAATAAAACCATGAAGCCGGAGCAACTTTGAAATAATCTCTGGACCCATGAACAGTTTCGATTTTTTCCTTCATCTTCATTCCTTTAAGGATTTTAAACACCAGTGCAGAAATGTCTTTCCCGCGATACTTGTGTTCAAATCTCACGAAAACATCCACATCATATTTTTCCTTTTTTACAAGAGTCTTCTTTGCAAAACTGCCTCCAACAAAAACACTTGCATCAATCTTGAATCTTTTTGCACTTTTCCTAAATTTCTCTAAAAATTCTTTGAGAGCAATATCAATTCCCTGAACTTCCTCTTCCAAGGGCCGCGCATCCTGAATAACTTCTTTAAGAACAGAATTAATTTTATTATTCATTAACTAAACAGCCAAATATTATTTATAAGGTTATTGAAGGATTATTCTTTTTGCTGGCTTTGTCTGAATGTAGAAGCAATATCTATAATATATTTCCCTTCTTCAAGTTTGTAAACTAAAGGCCTCTCCTTGCTGAAAAGCTTAACAAGATCAATTTCAAACTTCCCTTCTCCTGTAACTCTTATAGACTCTATATCAAGAATAACCGGAATATCTTCATCTATAATTCCTGCAATATCTCGAATATCTTTTTCAATTTTCTTCCTTTCCGGCTCAGGAATTTCAATAGGATTTTCTTTTATTTGATTAACCTGCTCATCCCTTACATAAAAGAAAAAATGCCCCCCACAGTCCTCACAACCTTCCAGTAATGCTTTGCTTCCAGCAGGGTAAAAATGACCGCAATGTACGCATTGGTGTGGCATAACTCATCTCCTTGATATTAGAACAAGTGTTGCGTGGTATTTATACTTTCTTGTGATGTAGAGTTACTTGTTGAGCAGAAGTTCAATCTTTTTAGGATTCTTTTTTATCTCTTTTACAACAGTAGCAGGACCAACAATTGTTATTGTTCCTAAATCTCCTCCCGAGAGGGCATTTGCAATATTCCTCTTTATCTTGCTAAAAAAAGTCTCATTTCCCGTATCAGAAATAACAGCCAACTCTACTCCAAGGAAACCCTTCCCCTTGCTGATAAGACCCATAGTATCTCCTATCAATTTTGTTTCTTCTTCAGGTTTTAATCTTCCTTGCAAAAGCAATATGTTATTTTTAGAAACAATGTCAAGCACTTTCTTTATTCTTTTGTCGCTTTCAAGATCTTTTATCTCGGAATAAGGCAAGAACTGGATAGAGAATCCCTTAAGTTTCATTTCCTTATTCTTCCTCTTCATTTTTTTGGTACCTCATTTAAAACTTTCCAGAGACCATTTGTAACCAGTGCTAAAGCCAAAACCATTCCTATAATGATTATCTCCAGGTCAGTTATGAAGTCGTGTTTTATCAAAAAAGATTTTTGATTGTAAGCAGAGCCCATATCCTGGGCCATTAAATAAACAACTTCACTTGAAACATTTCCTGTTATGGAACTCAAACCCTGATAAGATGCATATAAATCGTTTTTATTGTTGGCGTTGTCTGTACTCATAAGACCACTAAGCAATATAATTCCGACTATTCCTGCAATAAGCACAAGAGCACCTATTGAAACTTGTGACCATCCCAAAACCCTTGTTCTTGACACTTCTTTTTTCATATTATATATTAGTCTTTTTGTTTTTTAAATCTTCTTTGAAAGTTTAAATATAGACTCATAAAATTCTTCAAGATTTTCACCAAATCTTGCACTAATTCCTATAACATCATATTCGGGAAATGCTGCCTCTATTTTTTTTATATCTGCTTTTTTCAAATCTATTTTATTCGCAACTATCAAAACAGGTATCTTCCTCGCAACAAGATTCCCTATAATTGTGATATTGACTTGATTGTAAGGATTCTCGGTAGCATCCAGAACAACAACGACCATATCCATGTCATCAAGCCATTTTATACTTTCAATAATTCCTTGTGTAGCTTCTTTTGCTCTATTTTTAGCATCTCCCTTCTTCATTTTATATTTGAGAAAATCTTCATAATCAATTTTAGTAGCAATTCCGGGAGTATCTACAAGCTTAAAAGTCATTTTCCTCCCTTTGTATTCAATCTCAACTTTTTCCTTAAATTGAACATTTCTTGTCTCATGAGGAACCTTACTTACAGAACCAATCTCTTCCCCTGTAAAATCTTTACAAATTCTGTTGGCTAAGCTAGTCTTTCCTACATTTGGAGGTCCATAAAATCCAAGCTTTACCTCTTTCTTATTCTTAAAAATGCTGGAAAAGATTCTACTAAAGAAATTCCTTATAATTTTTACAGGCATAATATGAAATTGCTCTTGTGATTTATAAATATTTCAGTTCTTTTTTTCAACCTTTAGGAGGCATTCTTTTACCTATATTTGGATTATTGGGAGTAAATCTATTCTTATTTGCACTTTTCATTGCTTTCATCTGAATATCTTTCTTCATTTGTCTATTTCTCTTTATGAACCCCGGAAGACCTATACCCTTTCCTGCATATTTCTTCATAACATATCCTATCTGTTCCGAATTCCACTCAGATCTTCTAAGATTTCTTTCTATATCTCTGTCTTTGACTCCTTTGATTTTTGCAGTATGAATGTAAGTTACTATATTATACAAATCGTTCTTGTTTTTGAAAAGATAAGATTCATATCTTTTCTGGTACCATTTTCCCAAAACAATATACGCTGTACCTCCAATAAGAGCGATTCCCATCAAGATGAATATCAAAATCAAAAATTTGTAACTTGTCTTTTTAGTAATCCCTCCTTCAGGCACAGGTATGCTAGAAAGTGAAGGGGCCACAAACATTGGGAGGGCTGTAGGGTTGAGTTGCTGACTTGTAGAAAATTGAACATCTAAAGAATCACCTGCAAGAGGAACATAATAAAAATCTCCTTCCTTTTGAGGCTGTTGATTGAATGTAATTCCCTTAAGTTTCGGAATAATAACATACCCGCTCCTTGAAGGTTTACTTCCTATATGCAAGTCTACAATATCTGTAAGAGGTTCTACATAATCTCCATAGGTTGCAGAGTACTCTTCATAATTAACTATCATGGTGGTATTTTTTATAGCCCAGAGAGAAATGTAATCAAGATAATATTTTGACTGGGAAGAATCATAATTCCCTCCCCCAATTTCTCTTAATGCATCTAAATCAATATTACTCTGATTTTGTATAAAGATCACTGAATTTGCCACAGATGTTTGAGATAATGAATCGGGGACATTCAATGCTAAAAGGGATTTCATAATTGCAACATATACTTCAGGAGAGGAAGCCGTTCCATTAGCAGCCTTCAAATCATTTAGTGCTTTTGAAAGATTATCAAAATTTATTGCACTTTTTACTGCAGTTTGTGCAAACTCGGGCATCCCCGAAAGTTTCGTACTGATTGCATCAAAATTTGCCAACTTCTTTCCAAGGAGTTGGTTAACTGCATCCTGAGGGGTTTGAACATTTACCTTAAAAGAAGTCGTGGAATTTCCAGCAGGATTAACAATCGTAACATTACCATTAAACCATCCCAACGAGTTATAAGTATGCGCTACACTATTGGTATAAGTTGTTTGAATATTTCCATCTCCAAAATCCCAGATATATTTTGTTATGTTTACGGTAGAGTTATAGTTATTTATTTTTGCAGTAAAATTAGTAGGTATTGCTGCAATAGCTATTTGAGGGTCAACGGTTCCGACTGTAGGTATTTTGTTTATAGTTACTTCTCTTGACAAAAGAGCATATTCATTTGATCCATCCTGGACTGAAAGAGTGATGTTCTGGGTTCCGAAACTTTCAGGAACTGTGAAGTTTGCATTTGCAAGGGAAAAGGTTCTATAACCTGAAGAACTCATTGTTGGAACGGACGTGGATATGTTATAGAGGTTTGGATCTCCAGGAGGGAGGTATTGCTGATTACCTGCATTTATAATCATTGAAACATTTGTTATGTTCATCTGTTGGTCTTCGTTTGAAGTTATTTTTATTGGGATCACACAACCTCCAGAGCAGTCCAATTTGTAAACTCTATTCACATAATCATGAATCATTCCTTCTAAAGTAAGTGAAGGATTTGTAAGAGCTCCATCATTTAGTGTGAGATTCCTTACAGGTCTAAACTTTCCGGATTGTGCAAACAACTCATAATCCGACGTGTAATTGCTTGAATCAGGATTAGTCATATCTGTTGCAAGAGCTGAAAAACCACAGGGAGTTTGACTGGAATAGGATTTTATTGTGCCAATTCCATCATACTCTCCATTCCCAGTTGCAGATATACAAACAATATAATCTCCTGTCCTTGGAAGAGCATAATCATCAACAAGACTAGGGAAACTTTTAGGAACACACGAAATTGTTTGTTCTCCTGCCCCTTGAACTTGAATATCACAATCTCCTTCTGAGTTGGTATTGTTTGCATCCTGTATGGTCATATGTAATGTTATATCCTTCTGCCCGGTAGAACTTACTACTGCACCTATCATAGCATTGGGAGCCACGTCCATACCAGAGACTCTCTCACAATATCTGAAATTATGATTGATACTTAATTCACTCCCCCCATTAGTTGTATAACTGGTAGGGCTAAAGCATCCCTTATTCTGCTGTCCAAATTCTCCTGAAGGCTCATGTGCAATCCATTCTGTTGATCCATCATTCAAAACATCAATACTAAACTGAGGAACCGAAGAGGAGAGGGTATCATTATTAGAAATATTTAATGTAACTTGATCAACACTTTGAAAAGTTCCCGGTTTTTTTATCAATAGCCCGAAAATAACGGAACTACCTTTACTTAAGTTATATTCTCTTAGAGGTTTTCCTGAATCAGAAATAATTGAATAAGAAGTTTCACAACTTGAAGGGTTGCAATTATAATCGTTTGAATCTAAAAGATTTTTTAAGGTGAAATTTTGCCCAAAATTGTCTTTAAGAATTGAATTAAGAGAGATTCCTGAAAAACTGAGATTTATTGTTCCAGAGAATAATTCTCCAGGAGAATAACTATTTTTTACTGTGGAGTTTGGATCTCCTATAACGGAAGCAGCACTTGAATACTGAACAAGCAGAATCCCTACAAGTATTGCAAACAGAACTATCCTCTTTTTATTCATATGTCAGACAAGCTGTTTTATTTTATAAATATTGCTTCATGTCAAAGAATTACTTTTTCTTCTTAGAACTCTTGTTTTTAGTCGTTTTTCTTCCAGAAGCTTTCCCACTTGCCTTTTTTTTGTTAGATTTCTTTTTAGCAAAAACAATTGCAAGGTAAACAAGTATCAAAACTGCAATTGTTGCAAGCACATTGTAAAACGTGAAGAATGGAAGCTGTATGCTTGCAGGGCATTCAATAACACTCTTTCCACTCTCGCAACTTGCCGGCTTTTGATTATTTCCAGTCCAGGTTGCATTCCATTGGTATGTTAAAAATCCTCCTTCGCATGTGTCTGTAGTCCCTGTAAAATCATAGACACACTTTCCCACAGAAGAGCTTGGATTTGAGCAGTAACCTGCAGCGGCAGTCTCTCCGGTCTTCTCACAAACACTATTCGTTCCAGCACAACTTGTTGGATCCGGAGCAACATTGTTCGTTGTTAATGAAGATGCACAGCTGTTATCTGGCGCAGTATCCCCTGAAGGGCATATACTTCCAGGATAGCAATAAGTCAGAGCCTGATCAGGATTAGTGCTTGGATGATAACACAAAGTGTACTGATTGTTACAAAGAGTATAATTTTCTATCTTAACTGAAGAACTATCATTCCAACATGTCCCCCCTGAACAGAAATTTCCTACACTGCAACTTGCCTGATCAAAATTCTTACATTCTGAATTATTAAAGGGACTGCAACTTTCAGTAGTTTGACATTTGCCGTCTCCATTTCCTGTAACAGTGTCCACTCCAGGACATTGATTCCCCGGATAACAATAGGTCATAGTATTATTATAATTTTCACAAAGGGTGAACCCTTTACCGCAAGACACTTGAGAATTTCCATTATATTCATTAACAAGACCGCAGGTACTTGTCTGAGAACTCCATTGACATGAAGAGGAGTATGCACTAGGGTCGTATTTAGCGTCTTTTGGTGCTATATTACAAAGAGAATTATCCGAAGTACAATTAGCAGCATCTTTATAATCGCTGCATGAAATCACACTCTGACAAAAATCAATAGGTTGTTCCGAAACTTTCAAAGTAGAATTTAATCCTGAACCTCCCTCACCACTGGTTATGTTTGTTAACTCCTGACCGTTATATAAGACATAGGCCTTGAATTTATAATCATTTGAAGCTCCAGACTGAGTATTATAATGAGAGGTCCAAGTACTGGTCACACTATTACTTCCACTGAATTGCCTATCTCCCGGATTACTACTAACAACATTTCCCTTACCATCTGTAACATTAAATGAAACCGTAGCTCCCACACAATCAGTTGCGGTAACGGTTAAACCTACCTGAACTCCATCCATTGAACTTGTATATTGCCAGGTTGCTGAATTTAAGGTACAACCCACATTCAAGGACCCTACCATTTGACAACAAACCTTTACAGGATATGCAGAAAAATTTCCAATGTGTGAATTTGTCTCATTCACCAAAGATAACATCTCATAAGGATAGTTGTTATTTAAGTTATTTAGATCTCCAGTGGGACATGTTGAATCTGTCGTAGATATACATTGTAGCGTCCCCACCAACGGATAATAGCAGACATCTACAGAGTAATTATCATAACCTGTTGATTCACCATGAGCATTTGTTGTCTGGTCTGTGGCTCCCGTCAAAGAATCTAAACCAATAATTTTATTCTGGGGGATATTCGGATTC
>CAZKAU010000029.1:0-7531 GCA_964551065.1 Candidatus Woesearchaeota archaeon
TTGAAGGAAATATTTCTTTTGAGAAATCCGGAAAGATTGTTAAATAATCTAAAATCAAAAGTTATAAAAAAGTTTTTTTGTTCGCAGTTCTATGTTTGAAGAGGTGATAAGCACAATAATGCAGAACTCGATTCAAGAGTATCTTATTTCTTTAGCTATTTTTGTAGGATTGTTTATTGTTTTCAAACTTTTTGATTCTTATGTCTTTGTTGCATTGAAGAAAGTTTCCAAAAAAACGAAGAACTATTTTGATGATCTGATTGCGGGTTTTGCAGATGGAATAAAATGGCCCTTCTATGCCTTTTTGTCATTATATGTTGCAGTTTTATTTTTGAACTTTCCTCAGATCGTTGGTAAGATTATGAATTATCTTCTTGTGGTCTTTGCATTTTATTATTCTGCAAAAGGTATTATGGGGGTGGTGAATAAATCTTTTGATATTTATCAAGATAAAAGGAAGAAGGAAAACAAATCGACAAATGAATCCATGTCTAGGGTTATGAAACTTGTTCTTAAAATTATTATCTGGTCTATTGCTTTGCTTATGGTCCTTTCTAATTTTGGAGTTGAAATAAGTCCTCTTGTTGCAAGTCTGGGGATAGGGGGTGTTGCTTTAGCATTGGCGCTTCAGAGAATATTGGGAGATTTGTTTTCCGCTTTTGCAATTTATCTTGATAAGCCGTTTGAGGAAGAGGATTTTATAATCATCGGAAACGATATGGGGACTGTAAAACATATCGGAATTCGTTCAACAAGAATTCAGGCATTGGGGGGACAGGAACTAGTAATAGGAAATAGTGAATTAACTTCTTCAAGAATTAATAATTACAAAAAGATGAATCGAAGAAGGATAGTTTTCTCTTTTGGAGTGGAGTATAATACACCTGTAAAAAAATTAAAAGAAATAAAGAAGATTGTTGAAAAGATAATAGATGACGTTGAAGAATGTACTCTTGATCGAGTTCACTTCAAGGAATTTGGATCTTCAAGTTTGAACTTCGAATGTGTTTACTATATAGAAAGTAGTGATTATAATGTTTACATGGATAAGCAAGAGGAAATTAACTTAGATATCAAAGAGAAGGTTGAGAAGTTGGGAGTGGGATTCGCATTTCCTACGAATACCGTTTATCTCCGAAAAGATTAATTTTGATGGCTGCGCTGAGAGTCGAACTCAGGACCTCCGGCTCATGAGACCAGCGCTCTAACCAACTGAGCTACGCAGCCTATCTTAAAGTAGAAAAAGTAAACGTTATTTAAAGGTTTTTAGAACTTCAAGTAACGGGTTTATTTACTTAACTTTATCTCTATTGTTGACACATGGACTTTTCGGCCTTCTTCGCTGTCAAATTCTTCACTGTTGATGCTAATTTCTTTGACATCAATCCCTTGTTCTTTCAGAAATCTTCTTTTCACAACTTCGGCAACATCAACGGCTTTTGTGATAAATTTGCCTCTTGCCTTGATAATAACTTCAGGCATTTTTTTGATGTTGAACTGCATAACCACACTGGTTACGTAATTCATAAAAGGCTTTGATCCAATGAAGACAACGTTTTCGTCACGTTTTTCTGCCATTTGAAATAGGTAATTTAGTTAGTATGTTTCTTCTTTTCCTGTTTCTTAGCTCTGGCTAAAAATCCCGCAATCTGGTTTCTAATCTTCTTGCTGGGCATTGTGCTTCCAAGTATCTTTTTGTTTGCTTCAAAGTCCTCTGTAAAATGAATATCTTTTTCTAGGAGTGTGTTTGCTGTTCTTTTTACCAGCTTTGTTTTTATCTTTCCCATAGAATAAGTTTAAGTTTGTTATTTTTAAGGGTTTCTATTCAATTTTTTCTATGCTTTTCAGGGTTTTTGCCGCACTTATGAGATTATCAATCTTTTTTAGAGTATCTCCAAAACAGAGTATTTTATACTCTAGACTCATTTCATCAGCTTTTTTGTATGCTTTTGTAATATCTTCCTCAGTGATTCTTTTCTTGTTATAAGCTACAATTAGGTATTCTTTTTCTTCTTTTACACGGAAGATTATTTTGTTTATGGCAATTTCTTCAATATCCAAAATTTCTATATTCTTTTCGGAAAGGAAGTCCTTAACTCTGTTGAAGAATTTGCTATCTTCTTTGCTTTTCTTTGCAGAAGTTTTTTTACTTACAGATGATTTCGAAGAAGTCCTTGTTGTTTTCTTTTTGGTTTCTTTCTTTTCCTGTTTTTCTTCTGATTTCTTTTCAAAAATATCTAATGAATCTTTTTTCTCTTCGGTATCTTTTGGTTCATCCACCTTAACTTCTTTTTCAACGGTTATTTCTACTTTCTCTTCTTCAGGTTTATTCTTAGAATTATTTTGATAGCCTGATTCTTCAGCTATGAAATATCTCCAAATAATTTCTTCGTTCTTTTCGAATGGAACTGCAAAATCTTTTATGCTTCTTAATGCAACTCTTATCGCGGGTTCTTGTTCAGAATCCTTGAGAAATTTTTTTTCATTCAACAAAATGTAAGCTTCTTTTTCTTTACTTTTCAAATAGTTTGAGAATTTTTCAAGTTGAGGTTCTTGTCCTGGAATGAAATAAATAGGAGAACTTCCTACGCGCATGTTTGATATTTTAAGTTGCCTGTCAGACAGTAATTCTGAAAGGAATGCGGAAGTGAAAAGGATACTTAGTCCGGCGGCTTGTGAAATATGCACCGGGATAGAGGGGCCGTTATTTCTAATGAAAGATAAGATTTTCTCTTTTATTAACCCTGCATCTTGAGCCATGAAATGAGGAAATTTAAATTAGTTATAAATATTGTTATGGCTTAACCCATTTGATTTCATAATAGGTCATGTCCCCTTCTTCGTCAAGGATTGCAAGGAGTAGATTTTTCTTTGTGGAATGGGCAACTCTATTCTTTGATGAAAATTCTTGCCATGTCATTCCCTTGGATTCCATGTCTGTGAAAACTATCCATTTCGAATGCTTATCTCCCATTTTTGCACCTTTTTCATAAACTCTAAATTCTGCACCAAATTTTAATGCAGTTTTTACAGTGTAGCCTTTGTCTCTCAAGTCCCTAAAAACTGCAAATTTTGTCTGGATTTTTTTATCAATCTTCAGAAGTTTTTTCATAAGTTCGTCTTGTGTAAGAATCCCATTTTTTTGATGAACTTCCATTTTTCCTTTTTCAACTAAGTAAATTGCTTCTGATGGAGAGTAAATTATTTTATCTCCAATTCTTTCTCCAAAATTACTTTTTTGATATAATGTGTAGGCATCAGAGGAATTTGTAGAGATTACATCTCCGATAAGATGAGCCTTTATGTTGTTCATTAAATGAGGATGTAATAATAATATTTAAAAGTTGTTAAGGCTACCTTAAAGCATGGATTATAACTTCAAGGGAATAGAAAAGAAATGGACTAAAAAATGGGACGAAGATAAGATCTTTGAAGTTAAGGAACTAGAGGATGGCAAGAAAGCTAAATATTATGTTCTTGATATGTTTCCTTATCCTTCAGGGACAGGTTTACACATGGGACATGCCTTTGTTTTTACTCTTGGGGATATTTTCGCGAGATTCAAAAGACTTCAGGGATTTAACGTTCTTTATCCGATAGGCTATGATAGTTTGGGTTTGCCTGCAGAAAATGCTGCGATAAAGGCAGGAACTCATCCTGAAGAGTATACTAAGAAATCTATCGCAAATTTCCAGAAACAGCAGAAGGCGATGGGCTGGAGTTATGATTGGAGCAGAACTTTTAAGACTTCGGATCCAAGTTTTTACAAATGGGACCAATGGATTTTTTTGAAGATGTTTGAGAAAGGAATAGCCTACAGGAAAAAAGCTCCTGTAAACTGGTGTTCTAAATGCGAGACTGTTCTTGCAAATGAACAGGTTGTCAACGGGAAATGTTGGAGACATGATGATACTGATGTTGAAATAAAGCATCTTGAACAATGGTTTTTTAGGATTACAGATTATGCTGAAGAATTGCTTGAGGGGCTGAATAAAATTGATTGGCCTGAAAGGGCTAAACTTATGCAAAGAAACTGGTTTGGAAAAAGTTATGGGGCAGAAATTAATTTTGAAGTTAATGGAGAGAAGTGGCCTATATTTACAACTCGTCCAGATACTTTGTTTGGTGTCACCTTTCTTGTTGTTTCTGCACAGCATTACAGACTCATGGAATTAGTTACCAAAGAGCAGGAGAAAGAGGTTAAGATATTTTTGAAGAAGTTAAAGTCTGTTAGTGAGAAGGAAATGGAAACTATGGATAAGGAAGGAGTTTTCACTGGAAGTTATGCAATCCATCCTTTAACTGGAGAAAGGGTTCCGGTTTATGCAGGTAATTTTGTTGTTGCGGATTATGGTTCAGGAATGGTTATGGCAGTTCCAGCACATGACCAAAGAGATTTTGATTTTGCGGTAAAATATGATCTTCCAATGAAAGTTGTAATAGAACCAAAAGATTCAGAAGTTTATGAGAGAAATGGCCAACTTGAAAGTGCTTATACTGGAGAAGGGAATCTAATTAATTCGGGAGAATTTGATGGCCTTAGAAATAAAGAGGCCAAAGAAAAAATATTATATGAACTTGAAAAGAAGAAACTAGGAAAGAAGCAAGTTCAGTTCAAATTAAGAGATTGGCTGATAAGTAGGCAGAGATATTGGGGAACTCCAATTCCTGTTGTTTATTGCGAACATTGCGGAATTGTTCCTTTGGAAGAAAAAAACTTGCCGATAAAACTTCCTAAAGAGGTGAAATTCGGAAAAGGAAATCCCTTGTTGACTAATGAAGAATGGATTAAAACAAAGTGTCCAAAATGCAAAGGTGAGGCAAGAAGAGAAACAGACACCATGGATACTTTTGTTAACTCTTCATGGTATTTTTTGAGATATACTGACCCTAAGAATAAGGATAAAATATTTGATGTTAAGAAGGCGAATTATTGGGCTCCTGTTGATCAGTATATAGGTGGTCCTGAGCACATAACAATGCACCTGATTTACATGAGATTTTATACTAAATTTCTTCGTGATTTGGGTCTTTTAGAATTTGATGAACCTGCTCTTAGATATTTTACTCAAGGACTTGTAAAAGGTTCTGACGGCGAAAAAATGTCTAAGTCTAAGGGAAATGTAATTGAGCCTCTAGAAACAATAAAGAAAGTGGGGGCGGATTCATTAAGATTCTATCTTGTTTCAAACTCTTCTCCAGATAGAGATTTTGATTGGAATGAAAAAGAAGTTTTGGGAAGTTTGAAATTTTTGAGCAAAGTTTATAGTTATTTTTCAGAATCCAGGTTTGGAAAATCAGATGCTAAGATTGAAAGTAAATTTAATCTAATGGTTAAAAAAGTTACGGGATATGTTGAGGGATTTAGACATAACCTTGCAGTCATAGAAATAAGGAATTTTTTCAATTATATCTCTGAAAAGAAAATAGATAAAAAAACCGCCTTGGATTTTTTGAAAGTTCTTCATATTTATTCACCTTTTATTACAGAAGAGCTTTGGGAGAAATTAGGAAATAAGAAATCTATTTCTTTTTCTAAGTGGCCTGAAGCTGATGAAAGTAAGATAAATGAAAATCTTGAGAGAGAAGAAAAGGCTGTTGAAAAACTTGCAGAAGACATTAATTCTGTAAAAGCTATTTTTACAAAAGACAAGAAAAAGGTGGACCGGGTTTATGTTTATGTAATTCCTCCTGAAAAGAATTTGATTCTTGAGAATATTTCTTTGATTGAAAAGAAGACAAAATTGAAAATTGTCCTTTATTCAGTGAATGATAAGGACAAATATGACCCTCAGGAAAAAGCAAAAAGGGCTAAGCCAGGAAAACCTGCAATTTATCTTGAATGATTAGATAGATTTTTATAACTCTTTTTCTTTTTGTAAAAATGATTGAGGTGTCAAAGAAACAGGTTAAGAGTCCTGTTAAATTAACTCCAGCGAGGCTTAGGTTAATCCTTCTTGTTTTTTCTGCAGTAGTCATTCTGGGAATCATTTTTTTGGTTTTTGTTATTGCACCTAAGAATAACATTAAGGCAGTTCCTGTTTGTGGGGATGGAAGTTTTTACAATACCTGTTCTTTAGATAAACCCTATTATTGCAACTCTCAAGGAGTTTTAGTTCCGGATCCTACCGATTGTGGATGCCCTTTGCTTACTAAACAACAGGGAACTTCCTGCACCACTAATTATCAAACAATGCCAAAAACAGAAAAACTTTCTTATGTCTTGCAAGGAAAAAATGGCACTATAGACTTTACACTTTACAAGGGGCTTTATAATTATCTTTCCTTAATTCCTGAAGACATCTCTTATAACTATGGACAGGGAACAGTCCGATCTGATTTTAAATTAATGAGGCTTAACGAGATTAATCAAAAACCTTTACTTGATCCTCTTGTGAAAGCAATTGAGAATGCTGCTCCTAACAGCAAGGTGGACCAAGCCAGAATTGCGATAAGTATTGTTCAAAATATTCCTTGGGGTTCTTCTGGAAAAATAGTGAATTTCACAAATGGACAACAAATAGGTTATTCCAGGTATCCTTATCAGGTTCTTTATGACAATCAGGGACTTTGCGGAGAAAAATCAGAGTTGCTTGCTTATATTTTGAGAGATTTGGGATATGGTGTTGCACTCTTCTATTATCCTAAGGAAAATCATGAAACTCTTGGAATAAAGTGCCCCGTTGAGTATAGTCTCAATGGAACAGGTTATTGTTTTGTTGAAAGCAGCGGTCCTGCGATAATTTCGGATAGTTCCATAACTTATGCAGGAGGAGTTACTTTAAGCTCTAGTCCCAGTATAACTTTGATTTCTGATGGAATTTCTCTTCCGGATGGTTTGCCAGAATATTCTGATGCTAAGACCTTTGCAAGATTAAGAAGCAGGAACTGGCTTGATCCAATATCCCAACAAATTTTTAGGAATCTTGAAGAGAAATATGGTTTAGGAAAGGTTTACAATATAAATTAATCCACAAGATTTTTAAAAAGAACATTATTCTCTATATAGAAAAGAGATGAAAGTCGCAATTAATGGTTTGGGAAGAATCGGAAGACTGGTTCTGAAAAGCGCTTTGGACGAAAATGTTAATATTGTTGCGGTTAATGATTTGACTGATATTGGCAATTTGGCTTATCTTATTAAACATGACTCTGTTTACAGAGAATATTCTGAGAAAGTTGAGGCTGGAAAAGGTTTTCTTAAGATAGGAAATAGGAAAATTTTGGTTTTTTCTGAGAAGGATCCTGCTGCTTTGCCTTGGAAAGATTTGAAGATTGATGTTGTTGTTGAATCCACTGGTTTTTTTACAGATAGGGATGGGGCAAACAAACATTTGCAGGCAGGTGCTAAGAGGGTTATAATTTCCGCACCAGCAAAAAATCCCGATAAAACTATTGTTATGGGTGTTAATGATGAACAATTGAAAAAAGACCATAAGATAATTTCAATGGCAAGTTGTACTACAAATGGTTTATCTCCTGTTGTTAAAGTTCTTGATGATAATTTTGGAGTTGTCCAAGGATTCATGAC
>CAZKAU010000030.1:0-298 GCA_964551065.1 Candidatus Woesearchaeota archaeon
CAATCAGAGCCAAGAATATTGGTTTTTGATAATAGTTTTCTGAAAGGAATTTTGCAGAAATCAAAAGAAGAGTGATTGAAACTCCTATAAGTAATAATTTAATCTTCCTTAAGTAAATAAAATAACTTTTTGCTTTTTGTTTATTTTTTCTTCCCAGTTCTAAGGAAACATATCTTATAAGAGTCTGTCCAATTCCAAGTTCTGAAATCGTTGCAAAAATGATTATTGTTGAAAGGGCAAGATTATATAATCCAAAAAGTTCTGGCATTAATAATCTTGCAAGTATTGCAGTGAAAAT
>CAZKAU010000030.1:308-7385 GCA_964551065.1 Candidatus Woesearchaeota archaeon
AATTCCATGTTATAGTATTCGCTGTGAATTAGATTGATAAAAGGAATTTTTTATAGTATCTCCCGTGTTTCCCGAAAAGTCTCTGTGAATCATTCTTCTAAAGATGTCTTTAATTTCCGAGTTACCTGAAGAAGATTCTTTAGACATTTCCATAAAAAAAGATATTTTCTATGTTTTTATTAGTTGTGAAACAGAATTCAAAAAGAAAATTATTCTTTCTCGATCTTGTTTATTATGTCTGAGAATGCCGGTCTTGTTATTAATACTCCCACGGTTATTCCTATGATTGTAGTGAATGCAAAACCCTTGAATAACCCTCCTGCTGCAGAATAAAGAGGAATCAATGCAACAAATGCTGTGAAGTAGGATCCTAAGATTATTGAAAACGCTCTCTTGAGCCTCTGTTTCAAGGACAACATTTTTCCACGAGCTTCATCAAGAATAATTATCTGGCTGTCTATCCCTGTACCTATTGTGGCCAGAATACCTGCAATGCTGGCTAAGTCTAAGCTCCATTGAATCACTGCTGCGATTCCTAGGATGATAACTATCTCAGAGGTGCTTATCAATAATAATGCTAATGATGCTTTTGGTCTTTTGTATCTGACAAATACAACTATAGACACTGCGAGAATTGCTACTAAAGCTGCGAGAAGTATACTTTGAATGAAGCTCTTTCCGAGAGTCGGAGAGATTGTATCCAGTTTTACCACCTCAAGCTTGAAGGGCAAACTTCCTGTTTCCAAGATGGTCTGTAATTTGTTCATTTGTGCCTTCGCACTTTTCTGAGCATCTAATCCGTTTGATGCAGAACTTCCGGAACCCTGTATTGAAATTTGTGTTTGTACAACCCCTTTCAAATCTTTGTTTATTGAGAGATTCTCTATGTTGGTTCCATCAAGATATAATTCAATATTTTCTGTTAGGTAATCTCCACTCACCGGAATATTTTTTGTAACTTCAGCAAATTTTTCAGCGGCAGATCCACTTAAAGTTACTCCAAACTGGAAAGTACATACATAACTTCCATCCGACTGTTGGTTGCAGGATTGAATTCCTGATTGTTGTCCTGACCTTGAGACAGAAGCAATGTCTCCCTTGTCTCCCTTGAAGATTGTTTCATTTCCGATTTTTGCAACAAAATTTCCCTGTTGAGAAATTAAATCTTTCAAATCTGAGGGAGTTGCACCTGCAATTTGTATGCTAATGTAATTTTCTCCAGATAAGTCCTGAACTGGAGAAACCTGGATATCTTCAAGACCATAAACATTCAATCTATTTCTAATCATTGAAGCTATAGTTGTAGCATTGTCTGAAGAAAGGGATTGGTTTGCAGCTTTAACGAGGGCTCTAGCACCTCCTGAGATATCCAGACCGGTCTTAAGATTTGTTGGCGATAAGTCAGCAACAACCATTTGTGGGGGGGTGTCTGAGTAGTATACAAACTGTCCACTCCGTGTATCAAAGGTTAGTTTTGTGCTCGTATTAATCGTAAAAGATTTTTGGATTATTTTAGAGTAGTCTGTTGTATTTTCAACTGGCTGCCCATTTATGGCGGTGATAACTTCTCCTGGCTTAAGGCCCTGAATGAATGCGGTGGAGTTAGGGGTCACGCTTGAAATAAGAACTCCTTTTTGGAAAAGGTTGGCGTTTGCAAATATTGCAAGGAGAGATAATGCCAAGATAATTACTAAAAGCCAAATCCTCCACGTCCAATTTAGTTTTTTCATTTTCTTTTTTTGGTTGCGTACCATTTAATTATAGATGCATTTGTTATCCAGGTGTTTAACAAATCGAAACCTAATCCTATAGATAAGATACTAAATATTTGATGGAGTGAAGGAGACAGAGACCCTGTGATAATTAACGCAGAAAGTATCGCAACCAGAGAGGTCAGGGTCATAGTGGTTCCTGTTTTGAAAGATTTGAAAACTCTTGAATTTATGGAACCTTCATCTCTTTTCAAGACTCTTGTTGTAAGGAGTATATCCGTGTCTACACTGTAACCTATGAGCATAAGGAATGCGATTATTCCCGCAGTAGAAATCTTCATCCCAATTAAATCCACAACTATTAAGGTCATAAAAATATCAGCAAATGCAGAGATGATAACGGCTCCGGAAGGAACGGGGGTTTTGAAGATTATGAAGACAACTATGGACATAAATGCAAACGCTATCAATACTGCGATCAATAATTGTTGATAGAAACTTCCACCAAGGGTGGAATTTGTGAATTCAATACTGCTGTTTTTTTCAGTTAAATTATATCCGAGGTATTTTTCAAGGATGGGTGTTGCCTCTTCAGGGGTTTTTGTAGTGTCTATGATAACTGCTTTTTGTTGTTGAGTGACTAGGTCTTTAATAGAACGTACATCAATATCTCCCATCAAAGGAGGTAAATCTTGTTTTAGAGTATTAATGTTCAAAGAACCGCTATTGAGAGTTATGGATGTTCCACCAGAGATAGAAATGTCTTTGTAGATGAAATCATTATGTTGTGCATGGAAACCTATTATGAATATAAACGATAATGTTAGGAGTAAAACTGGAATAAGAAGCAATAACTTGTATCTTTTGTCATAGAACTTCTCGAAATTTTCTGCAAATTTCTTTTCTCGTTTCTTTATTTCTTCTTTTGGTTCTTCCATCTTTAAAATGCGCGGGCCGGGGCTCGAACCCGGGCCATCTGCTTGGAAGGCAGAGATACTAACCACTATACTACCCACGCTTATAATTCTTATTGAGAAGACACATTTTAAAGTTTATCTTTTGATAAAAAACGCCTGAGACAGGATTCGAAGCGAGGACACCAAGGTTTCCTTCGCCTAACCTTCCTTCCAGTTTTAAAAATAATTCACTGAATCCTGTTGGATAAACGCCCGAGACAGGATTCGAACCTGCGACCCCGTCCTTGCTTCAGGAGATTCCTTAGGAGGGACGTGCTCTAATCCAGACTGAGCTACCCGGGCACAATTAGTTTTATCGATTGTGATATGCGGGAGACAGGATTCGAACTGAAAACCACCTCCGGGTTTTCGATCCTGGAACCCATCGAATCCACAATGCGGGAGACAGGATTCGAACCTGCGTAGGGACTAACCCACAAGAGCCTTAATCTTGCCCGTTTGACCACTCCGGCACCCCCGCGTATAAATACCTCAAGACCAACCCTTTTTTAAACATTTTCAGGACCTGTTTTCAAGAGTAATTTCGGAGAGATAAGGGAATTTTCCTTCAAGGGTTTTAATTGCATTTTTTATTGTAGCATGCCCGTATTCTTCCTGGATAAGTGCAAATCCTAATTCTTCTATATCTGCTTCTACAGAAACAGGGTCTCTTTTCGCAACAGAAAGATTGTTTTTTGCGGTTCTTATTCCAGTTAGAGAATGAGACTCTAAATCCAGGAGGTGGGAATATACTTGGTTTAGAGGAGGAGTATCATAAGCAAAACCCCCTACTTTTTGATTAAGAAAAGTCTCCATGAATTCTTCAAAATAGATATTTTCTCTTTCACCATATTCAGTAATTCCTAGAAAGCGAAAGTAATGCTCTTTTAGCCTATAACCGATTACAGGATTTCCAAAAGAAGTTATGGTATTTGAAAGATTTTTTCTGGAGGAACTATTCTCATCTGAAGGCAATTTTTGTTTTGATTTAGATAAGAATTTTATCATTGTGGAAGACCCAAAGGATACTTTTTATTTATTATTGTAAAAGCCAGATAAAAAGTTTTATAAACTGGCAAAAACATGGATTTTTGAAGACGGTCATAGTAAGTGGGAAATACCCGGTCTCTTTCCGAACCCGGAAGTCAAGCCTCTTGCGTTGATGGTTTTAGCTCCCAAAAGGCGCGAACCCATTAAACTGTCTTCTTCATATTCTCTTACATTTTATAAAATTAGGATTCTTTTTTACAAAATGAAAAAACTTTCGAAGAAAGAAGCTCAAAAAGAAATTGAAGAATTTTTCTCTGACATTAAGAACAAATCTCCAAAAGAAATTAAGAAAATTAAAAGTCTGGCTATGACTCAAAATATAAAGCTTGGAGAAAAAAGGAAATTATTCTGTAAGGAGTGCATGACTCCTTACAAATTCCCCAAAATAAGAATAAATAATCTGTATCGAGTCATAGAATGTGAAAAATGTGGTTATGTTGCAAGATATAAAATTTCCGAAAAGAAAAATTAAGCTTTCTTGAACTTTCCGACAAGTTCTATCAAATCTGTCTGTCCTAAGAACACAGATCTGCAGCAATATCTTTCCACGCCAAGCTCGTCAAGAATCTTTCCTGATTTCTCACCATCAGCCACCCTTTTCTTGTATTCTTCCCACAAGTGACCAATTGGTTTTCCGCATGAAAAACATCTTACTGGAATTATCATAATATTACTGTTGAAATTTAGTTTTTAAACGTTACTATAGAGAAAAGATACAAATCTTTAAAAACTAGTTCAGGCAAAAGGAAGAGGTAAGGTGAAAAAATGAGGAAATGTGTTTATTGCTTGAATATTTTACAGGATAATCGTTCCATGGAAATTTGTGATAGATGTGGAGAGAAGGTTTGGGGGAGAAAAATGTTTGAAGCGATAAAGAAAGCAACTGACGAAGAAAGAGACAAAGGAAACCTTGAACCAATGAAACCAGACCTCCTCGATGGAACAGATATGAAATTCTTATAAATAGGTATTTTTCTAGAAAACAAATAGCTTTTTAAATAACATATTTCTCGGTAATTTATGAGCAGAACAAAAAGAATTCAGAGCAAAGGAAAACCCGGATTGAATCGAATCTTTAGAGAGTTCAGTAAGGGGGATTCAGTAGCGGTAGTTAGAGAGCCTTCAATAGGTGCAAGCTTCCCTTTCAGAATACAGGGGCTTACAGGGAAGGTTGTTGACCAGAGGGGAAAATCTTATGTTGTAGAAATAAAAACAATGGACAAGGCAAAGAAATTTATAATCGAGCCTGTTCATTTAAAGAGGATAAAAACAGCTTAAAATGATAAATTCAAGAGAACCTTTGAGTATGTCCGAATCTGAAGAGTATATTAAAGGTAATGAGAATGCTATCGAACTTGAAAAGTTTGTGAAGAAATTTTCAAGGATAGACGTAAAGAAAGCTAAAGAATTGAGAAAAAAGATAGAAGAACTTAATTTTGTAAAAATCAAACCTGAAAACATTTCGAAGATAATAGATTTGCTTCCAGAGGCGGTTGAAGATTTAAATAAAATTTTTGTAGATATAAGTCTGGATGAAAATGAGACTCAAAGTATACTTAACACAGTTAAACAATATATCAAATAAGAACAATGGAAAAAGAAGAATATGCAGTAGTCCTAGATTATTTACCGAACGGATATCCTCTAGAAAAGAAAATGCTCCCTGTAGTTCAGACTATCGGTGAGAAAAACTTGACTCTCTTGGAATTAGTTCCCAGGAGAGGAGTTAACTTCGATATTGGAGAGAGAGTTTATATTGGAGAAGGTAAGAGAGACAAGGTTTACTATATTCTCGGAAGACTTCCAAGAGAAAAACTTAGCGAATCAGGAAAGACGCAATTGGAAGAATTTATAAATAAAGTTGTTAAGGAGAGAGAAAGTGAATTTGTCGACTTTTTCAATAAGTCCCAGGCCATAAACAAGAGAGTTCACCAGCTTGAATTCTTGCCCGGACTCGGAAAAAAGCACATGAACGATATTGTCAAGCAAAGAGAAGAAAAACCATTCGAATCTTTTGAAGACATAAGAAAAAGAATTCCAAATCTTCCCGACCCTGAAAAGGCAGTGGAGAGAAGAATTTTTAAAGAGTTGGTTGATCGTGAAAGATACAACCTTTTTGTAAAGTAAAATGGCAGAACAGAAAAGCGAAGAAAGAATTGTAAGAATTTTATCAAAAGATATAGAGGGTGGTATGTCTGTTTATTCTGGTCTTGCAAAGATTAAAGGAATTTCATGGGCTTTTTCAAACGCTGTTTGTCATCAACTTAATATTGATAAAAGAAGAAAAATCGGATCCTTAACTGAAGAAGAAATCAAGAAGATTGCTGAGTTCGTTAAGAACCCTACAGCCCCTATTTATATTGTTAACAGGCAGAGAGACAGGGAAACCGGAGTAAATAGGCATGTAACCGGAACAGACCTTGAGCTTGCGAAGGAGTTTGATATTAAGAGATTAAGGCAGATAAAGAATTTGAGAGGATTAAGACATGCTCTTGGACTTCCATTGAGAGGTCAAAGAACTAAAGGTAATTTCAGAAGACACAGAGCAAAAGGTGTCGGAATTAAAAAGAAAAATAAGAAATAACTAC
The DNA here is from genome assembly GCA_964551065.1 of Candidatus Woesearchaeota archaeon. Lineage (GTDB taxonomy): Archaea > Nanobdellota > Nanobdellia > Pacearchaeales > GW2011-AR1 > JAKLIN01. Next base: position 6,615 of record CAZKAU010000030.1, read on the forward strand.
AATGAAAAGAAAACATAAACTTTATTCAAGACCAAAGAAACTTTACGATAAAACCAGAATTGAAGAAGAAGTTGTAATCGTAAAGAGATTTGGATTAAAGAATAAAAGAGAGATTTGGAAAGCCCAGGCTAAAGTAGATTCTATGAGGGGGAAAGCAAAGAACTTAATTTCTGCATCTGAAGAAGATAAAGAAGCATTTTTCAAAAGATTAAGAAAAATCGGGCTTAATGTTAATAGTATTGCTGATGTTTTATCTTTGACAAAAGAAGATTATCTGGGAAGAAGACTTCAGACAGTTGTTGCAGAAAAGAAACTTGCAAACACAGTGAAAGCAGCAAGACAGTTAATAACACACAAGAAAGTTATTGTTGACGGGGGAATTGTGAATAGTCCTTCATATGTTGTTCCTGTTGAACTTGAAAATAAAATTTCATTGAAAGAAAAGAGGAGACCAGTTAAACAAGTAGTGGAGGCAGTAGCAACAGAAAATGGCAGCGAACAAGGAGAATAAGACTGAAGTTTCGGAAGACAAGAAGCAGATTAAAGAAGAGATAAAAGAAGAAATGGAAGAGGCTGAAGAAGAAGCCGAAGAGAGAACAGAGGAAGCTGAAAAAGAAAAGAAGGTCGAGAAAAAAGATTCTAAAGAAAAGACTGAAAAGAAAAAGAAAGAACTCGAAGCAATCATCCACATTTACACTTCATTCAATAATACCATAGTTCATGTTACAGATATGTCTGGAAGGACACTTTCAAAGGTTACAGGAGGGATGG
>CAZKAU010000031.1:0-7309 GCA_964551065.1 Candidatus Woesearchaeota archaeon
TTATCTCCAAACTTCGATGCCCAAATCAGACATTTCTCTGAAGTTCTGAGTGTTGCTGTTCCTTTCTTCGACATCTCTTCCAAGCACATATGGTGATCTGACACCGGTCATAATTGTAATAACTCTAACCTTGCCTTGGAACTCCTTGTTGATTCTTGCACCAATGATGACATTAGCATCCTGGTTCAAGTTTTCTGATACAGTTCTTCCGATTGTATCAAACTCTTCAAGTTTTAAGTCCGGACCACATGTTACATGAATTAATGCACCAGTAGCGCCCTTGTAATCCACATCAAGTAGAGGATTTGTAAGTGCCTGCTGGACTGCTTCAGTAACTCTGTGTGATGAAGAATCGCTTTCACCGATACCGATGACTGCTACTCCACCATTCCTCATTATGGCAGATACGTCTGCATAATCAAGGTTGATTAAACTTGGAAGAGTTATTGTTTCAACAATTCCCTTAACCATTGTACTTACAAGCTCGTTAGCAACAGCGAAAGCTGCTTCAATTGGAAGCTGTCCGGCAATATCTACAAGTCTGTTGTTATCAAGAACAATAGTTGTATCTGTTACTTCCCTAAGTTCCTGTAAACCGAATTCAGCTTTGTCGATTCTTGCTTTCTCTGCTTCGAAAGGCATTGTTACTACCCCAATAACAACTGCGCCTGATTCTTTAGCAAGCTGTGCCACTACAGGTGCAGCCCCTGTTCCGGTTCCGCCTCCCATACCAGCAAGGACAAATACCATATCAGCTCCCGCAACGGATTTCTTCAGCTCAACAATTGCTTCTTTAGCTGCTTCTCTGGCTTTATTTGGCGCACCACCTGCTCCAAGTCCTCTTGTCAATTCCTTTCCAATAAGGATTTTTTCATCAGCTTTGGTAACGCTCAAGTGTAAAGCATCCGTATTAGCAGCGTAAACTGTAGCACCATTGATACCTTTATTGAAAAGCCAGGTAACCATGTTGCTTCCGCATCCGCCGACACCGATAACCTTTATGTTAGCCTTGCCTGCTCTAAGCTCGTCGAAGTTTATGGAATGAGTTGCCGCATTCTCAACTGCTTCTTTTGCAAAATCTAAGACCATTTTAGACCTCCTTTCATTGTATTTATCTCCCGGAAGCACGAAATATTTATATATTCGATACACTTCCGATTAAGTATAGAAAAGATGCCTCACGAATTAACATTAATTTAATCTATTTGATGTTTAAATTAATATTAAGGAGTGAGGCGCTCTTTATTTAAAAATATTCTTATCTTTTAGAAGAGATTTTGCGCATAATTTGTCAAAAATAAGTTAATCCGCAATCTCAATTATCTTAGCCTCAATTCCTTCTTCCTTACACATCTTGACAAAGTCTTCAGCATCATCTTTTGAGCCAATAACCTTTCCATAGTGCATAGGAATCACAAGATTTGGCTTTATTATCTTAGAAGCTTCCAAGGCTTCCTCAGTATTCATTGTAAACCTTCCCCCTATTGGAAGCAAAGCAACAAACTGAGTTCCGTTCTTTTTATACCCTGTAAGCTTCTGCATTTCAGGAATAACATCAGTGTCTCCAGAATGATAGATTATGACATCATCAACCTTCACAACATATCCTACCCAAGCTTCATCTTTTGGATGAAAACTCTTGTCAATATTGTATGCTGGAACCGCATTAATTCTTATGCTTCCCAAATCAAGCTCTTTTCCGGGCTCAACAATTTCTATCTTTATAGGAACCTTTGTTCTTGCAACCTTGCTTTGCCCATCAGCAGTAATGACAACCCGAGTATTAGGTTTTATGACTTTGTTAATATCATCAAGACTACAGTGGTCAAAATGACTATGTGTTATCAGAATAATATCTGCTTTCTCTTTTTCGGCTGCAGCAGAAATCTGAAAAGGGTCTATGTAAATGTTCTTACCCTCAGAAGTTTTTATCCTGAAACCAGCATGTCCCAGCCAGTCCAGATTCACCTTTCCAATTTGCATGAGTTCAAAAACCAGCATTCATTTTTAAAGATTTTCGTTGTTATTTGCAATTTTAAAAATAATTAATCTCTTTCTCAAATTCTCTCGCAATCTGGAACATCTTCTCATCCTGCATCTTATCACACATTATTTGCATTCCAACAGGAACTCCCTCAATTTTCCCGACAGGAATTGAAATACTGCAATTACCTGCAAGATTTGAAGGGATTGTTAAGGCATCATAACCATACATTTCTTCGACAGAGATTTTGCTTCCTATTTTATGAGGAAGTCTTGGAACTGTAGGCAAAATAACACAATCAACGTCCTTGAAAATCTCCGAAAATTCCCGTGCAATCAAGTCCTTAACTTTCAAAGCCTTCTGATAATATCTGCCTCCATATTCTTCTTTAGAAATTTCGCTTCCCCCAAGAATTCTTCTCAAAACTTCAGGACCGGCAACCTCTTCAATTTTCTTCCCATATCTTCTTCCATCAAGTTTACGGGTACCTGAAAAAAACTCAACATAAACAAGAGGATAATAAGTTTCAATTGCCAAATCAATATTCTTTATTTTCACTGATTTTTCCTTCCATCCCTTCTTCTTTAAAATTTCATCAACCTTTTCTTTAATCAAACTTTTTATTCTCTCATCAGAAATATCTAAATTCAAAACACCCACAGTAATCTTTCCTGGATTCTTCTCAACATTCTTTAGATTGAGGGTCTTAGATTCTTCAGAAATTGAATCCCTTTCGTCCTTCCCCCTTATAACGCTTAACAAAAGAGCAGCATCAGAAACATTTTTCGCAATAGAACCTATCTGGTCCAAACTCATTGACAAATCTATCAAACCATATCTGGAAACACTCGCATAACTAGGCTTAACTCCAACAACACCACAATGAGAAGCAGGATTCCTTATGCTTCCTCCAGTATCACTTCCAAGAGCCATATCACAAAAACCTGCGGCAACAGCTGCCGCAGAACCCGAACTAGAACCTCCGGGAATCAAATCCAAATCAACAGGATTTTTTGTGGGTCCAAATGCAGAAGTCTCTCCGCTGGAACCTGAAGCAAATTCGTCCATATTAGCCATTCCAACAATCAATCCATCCTCATCCTTAATCATTTTTATTACAGTGGCATCATAAGTTGCCTCATAATCTTCCAAAACCTTAGAAGCACATGAAGCCGGAAGTCCCCTAACATTAATGTTGGATTTCACAGCAATAACTTTTCCAGCAAGCTTCCCTGCCTTCCTCGATTTTATTTTCTTGTCTATCTTCTCAGCTTCTTCAATCAATTCATCCCTATCTCTAACAAAAAGCAAAGCATTGATTTTTCTGTCGTTCTGATTATTCTTTTCAATCTCTTCAAGATAATGAATTACTTTCTCTTTTGTTGTTATTCCCATTTCTTCTTCTCCGCAATTATAAAATCGCTGTTTTTATTTGGAGCATTTTCAAAAATTCTTTCTCTAAAACCTTCCTCAGAATCAACACCTTCTTTTTCTTCTCTTTCAGAAAATTTTCTTTTTATCAAAGGATCTTCCTCAGAAACCTTAACTTTGGAAAGCTTCTCAGAAAATGAATCCAGAATTCTCTTTGCCTCTTTCCTTATATCTTCTCTTTCTTTTTCAGATAGAGTGTGAAATAAAAAATCCATAATGAGACTGAGTATAAGAAATTTATAAAGTTAATCAAACCTATAGTTTTGAGATATAAAATCATAAATCTCCCTGAGACTATTAAGCTGAACTTCCCCTGATTCCCTTGTAAACTCAATATGTTTAGGGTATCTCATTGCATAGAAAAGTTTGCATCTCACATTCTCTGAAGTTATCTCAGGGGAAAGAATTTCATCTACAAGAACTCGATTAATTGTATCAGGAGTGGCTTGCTTATGTGCTTTATCCAATTCAAGACCCAAGAAATATTCATGTCTTTCAAGCCAAGGAGCTTGAAAACCAGAAAAATGTTTCTGATACTCTGGTTTAACTCTAAATGATTGATAAAAATCATTTTTATGTTTTGAAGAGAGATTCTTAATTAAATAAAGAAAAGGAATATCTTCTGGATCATTCACCAGTTTCAACTCATCGAAAGTCAAATCCTGCCAGCCGGAAACAATCTCAGCCAAAGGGCTCTCCATAATTTAACATGGAATAATCATTTAAAAAAATAACTAAAAGAAAAAGAAAGACCCCACCCTACAAAAATAAAAAAATAGAGAATCTAAAGACACTTAGTCTTCATCTTCATCATCAGAATCGTCATCGTCCATGTCCTCATCATCGTCCATGTCTTCAGACTCATCATCGTCCATATCTTCTTCGATATCTTCGTCTTCTGCCATTGTATTAAATCCTCCTTTAGGGATAACGCTAATAAGTATCAGTGTTTTTAAACTTATTCTTGCCCTGAAAAAGGACGAAAGATTTTTAAGAAATATTCCGATAAATCGCAAAATTAGGGAGTTAATCTATCTCTATCTCTTGGAAATAAAACCGCTTCTCTGATATTTTCCTGACCGGTAATTAGCATGGTAAGTCTCTCCAATCCTATCGACCAACCAGCATGAGGCGGAGCGCCAAATCTAAAACTATCAATATAATCCTTGAAATCCTTGGGATTCAATCCCTTAGATTTTAACATCTCTGTAAGCAAATCTGGAAGATGAATTCTCTGTCCGCCAGATGTAATCTCAAGTCCTTTGTAAATAGCATCAAATCCTTCACTCAAAACAGATTTTGCATTTCCATCTTTTGGCATTATGTAAAAAGGTTTTATTGCAACAGGCCATGAATGGATGAAAACAATTGTGTCAGGGAACTTCCTATCTAATTCTCTTTCATTCTCTGGAGACAAATCTTCACCATATTTCAAACCTAAAAGTTCAGCAGTTTCATCGTAACTAAGATATTTTGCTTTTGGAACTTTAAGTTTAATCTCAAGAATTTCAAGTTCTTTCCCACAGTTCTTAATCACACTCTCAATAATGTATTTAACAACTTCTTCTTCAAATTTCATAACTTCCATTTGACCTGCAAAAGCAACTTCAATATCCATTTGCCTTGACTCATTCAAATGTCTGATAGTATTATGCTTCTCCGCTCTCCATACAGGAGTTATTGTGAAAACTCTTCCAACTGGAGAACATGCAAGCATCTGCTTGTAAAGTTGAGGGCTTTGTGCAAGGAAAGCTTTCTTCTCAAAATAATCAACCTTAAACAATTCAGTTCCTCCTTCGCTAGAAGCAGAAATTATTGATGGAAGCTGAACCTCCATAAATCCTTTATTGTAAAAAAATTCCCTAAACCTAAATGAAATCTCAGACTGTATTCTGAAAATTGCTCTTGCCTTATCTCTGTGTAAATCTAAAAATCGATTATCAAGCCTTTTTGGCAAATCTGTCTTAGAAAATTCCGAAACATCAATTGTAAGAGGCTCAGCAGGATTCAAAACTTCAAACTCCTTAGGAATGATTTCTTTTCCTCCAGGAGCTTGTTTAGATTCTTTAACTTCCCCTTTAACAAAAATAACAGATTCTCTTGAAACTTTATTTATCTCTTCAAAAACCTCATCAGAAACCTTACCTTTTATTGCAGTAACCTGAACAACTCCTGTAGAATCTTTCAAAAGTAAAAATCTTATCTTTCCTAGTTCCCGGGTATTGTTAACCCATCCTGCAACAGACACGGTTTTATGACTTTTCTCAAGAACCTCTCCCACCGAGATTCGATCTTTAGCAAGTTTATCTAAATCCATGGTATAGCTTGGAAAGAACCATATATAAAATTAATTATGCGCGAATGAGATAAAAGTATCCATTAACTTTTTAAACGATTGTTATCTTCGAAAACTTATGTCAACAGCACACCCATGGCACGATATTGAAGTTGGTGAACCTAACAACGTTCCGAGAATAATCAATGCCATAATTGAAATTCCAAAAGATTCCAAAATAAAATATGAACTGGATAAAGAAACAGGATTGCTGAAAATGGATAGGTTCCTTTACTCTGCAGTTCATTATCCAGGTGATTATGGTCTTGTTCCAAGAACACTTTGGGATGATAATGACCCCTTGGACATAATTGTTCTAACAAGTCGTCCATTATATCCTATGACCCTTGCAAAAGTAAGAGTTATTGGAGTCCTAAGAATGATTGACAATGACGAAAAGGATGACAAAATAATCGCAGTTTACAATGATGACCCAAGATATTCAGAATACAATGATATCACAGATATTCCCGCTCACACAAGAGAAGAACTGAAACATTTTTTCGAAACATATAAAGAACTCCAGGGTAAAAAAGTTGAAGTTCTTGAAATCATGGGAAAAGACGACGCATTAAAGGATGTTATAAGAGCCCAAGAAATGTACAACGAGAAATACGGAAAGAAAAATTAATTCTGATGTTTAACTATCAAATCCATTAAAGTCTTAGCATCAATTTTCCCCTTAAATTCTCTCATCAACAAACCCATATAAGCATTTGGGGAAAGCCCGGGTTTTTCTTTCAAAAGTTTGATAATCTTCTCTTCAATTTCATCTTCATTTTGCTCCTCAAATTCAAGAGCTTTCTCAACGTCACTCCCAAGAGCAAGTCTTTCCAAAACCTCTTTTACCTGCCTTTCATTTATCTTCCCTTTTCTAACTTCTTCTAAAATTCTTGCAAGAACATCTTTGTTGAAAATGTCCTCGGCCTTCTCCTCAGTCATAGAAACCTTTGATACAAGTTCCCTTGGATACAAAACAAGGGTCTTTGCAACCAACTCAGGATTTTTTACAATGCGTGCAAGTTCCTTAAACTCGTCAACTTTCCTCTCAGATAAAATAAGTTTGATAAGCTCTTCATGTAATCCATACTTTCTCAAATCTCCTTCTAACTCTGAAGACAATTTTGGAAGATTCTTCTTAACCTCGTCAATAAATTCTCTCTTCATTCTCAACAAAGGCAAATCTGTCTCAGGATACATTCTTGCAGCTCCAGGCATAGGTCTGAGAAATTCAGAGTGTGCATCTGCCCGTGCATTTCGAACTTCTGCTTGCGTTGGCTTTCCTACTTCCGCAAGTTCCTTCTGTCTTAAAACCTCATTCTCAATAGTTTTCAAAAATATCCTCATATCCTGAACTCCTTTCATCTCAATTCTATTCCCTTCAAGTATTGAAAGATTTACATCCTGCCTTATAGTTCCAATTCCTCTCTTAACATTACAACTTCTAAGAATATCTCCTATATGCAAAGCAACTTCTTTCGCCTGTTCAGGATTTTTAATGTCTGGAGATGTAGCAATTTCAACCAATGGAATTCCAAGTCTATCAAGTCGATAAACTG
>CAZKAU010000032.1:0-7256 GCA_964551065.1 Candidatus Woesearchaeota archaeon
CTGCCCAGAACCAATGTGAAATTCTTCTTGCAAAAAAACAGTTAACTTTAGCAGATATGACTGGCTGTGCTAGTGCAATACAATCTGGAGCTAGTTCCTTGGCCCAGATAAAAAGTTTCCTTAGAGGGGAATCTAAAGGTAATTCTAATCCTTCAACATCTCCAACACCTACTTCTGCTACCGGAGCCTCTTCTACTGCAGACCAAATTAATGCTCAACTTAAGGCTGCAGGTTCAACAAAAACCTATCAGGATTTATTAAAAAGTTGTGCAAATGATCCCACTATTGCAAGTCCGGAGAAATGTGCTCAACAAGCTGCTCAGTCTATAGTAAGCGATTCAAAATCAAAGTTACCTTCAGATAACACCGGTTCAGGTTCATTGCTTAGCCTCACAAAGTTATTTGGGGGAGGGAGGGCAGCTACTTTCTTTGGAAATATAATAGAAGGAGCAGCGATAGGTGCTGCAATATATTACTTTGGAAATAATCTTTTAAGTTCTGCAGGAGTTCCTGCAGATCTTTCGAATGCCTTATCTGCTTCTATAGGGGTAGGATGGGCTGCAGGACAAACTGCTTATGGGTTAATCAATGCAATTAAACCAGGTGCTATTGGTGTGGGAGGTGCTGCAGCTATAGGTGGAGGGATTGCATTAATTTGGTTCGTTGCAACATATAAGCACATAACGCAGCAGGTGGTTGCATTCACTTGTATCCCCTGGCAGGCTCCAACAGGAGGAGATGATTGTAGTAAGTGTGGAGCAGATGGTTTGGGATGCAGCCAATACCAATGTCAAAGTTTAGGACTAGGATGTCAGCTTTTGAATAAAGATCAATCGGGAAAAGAAATTTGTGTTTTTGTAAATCAAGGGGATAATGCCGTACCTATGATGAGCTTTATTAAGGATTATCTTCCTTCAGATAAGTTCACAGCAGAACCTGCAACTGCTGTTTCACCTGGAGATACTGGAGTAAAATTATTGTATAATGGAGGAGATATTCCTGCATACACTCCTCTGACCATGGGCATTCATACAGATAAGCCTGCAAGATGTAAGATGGATTATCAGAATACAGGCTCTTATGATAATATGAGTGTGATTCTCGATTCAGGGCTGTATGAATATAACCATACAATACAATTGAGTGTTCAAAGTCTAAACCAGTCCGATTCTTCCTCATTGCAGATAGCTCCAAATGGGAAGATGAATCTTTACGTAAGATGCAGAGATGCAAATAATAATACAGATGTTCAGAATTTTGTAATAACCTTTAATGTTCAGAAAGGTCCAGATACTCAGCCTCCTGTAATTGAAGGAACAGATATTGCAAATAACATGCCTGTCGCTTATGGGACTGAATCTACCAAGATTTCATTGTACACCAATGAACCAGCGATATGTAAGTGGGACCACCAAGATTCTATTTATGACAATCTGGCAAATCCAATGAACTGCGATTATTCTAAAGTTAATCCTCAGGGATACTATACCTGCACTGCAACTCTCGACGGAATTAAAAACAGACAGGCAAATGATTTTTATTTCAGATGTGCAGATCAACCAGATAAAATTGCAAGTGAGAGGAATGTGGACCAGGAGTCATATCATTTAACCTTGATGGGGACTGAACCATTAGTAATCAATTATGCAACACCGAACAACACTCTCATAAAAGACAATACTCAGAGAGTCAGAGTTACTCTTAGAGTCAATACTTCTGCAGGGTATAGTGCTGGAAAGGCTAGCTGTTTCTATAATCCTAACCCTTCCAATCTTTCAGGATACATCTTATTTACAAATACAAACTCTTATACCAGTACAACTGATTTATGGTTGCCTTCAGGAAGTTATAATTATTCGATAAAATGTGTTGATCTTGGAGGCAATGCAGATTACACAAATATAAACTTCAGAGTTGAAACAGATTATTCTGCCCCTCAGATTGTTAGAGTTTATCATGATACTATTGCAAACTATCTAAACATTATAACTGATGAGAATGCAACTTGTGTATACGATGTAGTTGGATGTGATTATCCTTTTGATCAGGGAATATCTATGACAGATGTAGATGGAACCACTCACACCGCTCCATGGCAGACAAACAATAATTATTACATTAAGTGTAAAGATGTGTTTGGAAACCAGCCTGACCCTTCATCTTGTACGATGACTGTAAGACCTTTGGAGTTCTAATGGTATTGAAAGATTCTTCAAGGCAGATACAAAATGTTTTAAGTTCTTTTGGAGTGGATGCAGAAGTTATCGAAATACCTCAATCCACACGGACTTCTCAAGAAGCTGCTGAGGCCTTGGGTTGTTCTGTTTCCCAAATTGCGAAATCGATTGTTTTCCAAAGTAAGTCTGGGAAGGCCATCATGGTTATTGCCTCTGGTTCAAATAGGATTGATGAAAAGAAAATTGAGAAAGAAATAGGGGAAAAGATTGGAAGAGCCAGTCCAGATTTTGTCAGAGGGTCTACAGGATTTGTTATTGGTGGTGTTCCTCCTTTAGGACATGAAAAAGAGATTGTCAAATTCATAGATAGGGATTTGGAAAAATTTGAGGATGTCTGGGCTGCTGCAGGAACGCCTAATTCGGTATTTAAAATAAAGTTTATAGACTTAAGAAGAATAACAAAAGCTAAGATTCTCGATGTTAAAAAATCCTAAAATTTATAAGCCTGAGTTATCTTTAACAGATATGAAAAGAGGCAGATATGAAATCTTTACGTTTTCCTCACAAGCTCGGAAAAGAGGTCAGATAAAAATGTCTTTTGGTATGATTTTTTCAATCATTCTTATAATCTTCTTTGTTGCTTTTGCATTTATCGTTATCAAGAACTTTATTGGTCTTCAAAGCTCAGTTACGACAAAACAGTTTTCAGATAACCTCCAGAAGGATGTCAATGTGGTTTGGAATTCTGCTCAAGCAACCCAACAAAAATCTTATAATATGCCTTCTTCAGTAAAGGAAGTTTGCTTTACAAATGATCCTACAGGAGATGTTGTGATTTATGATGATAAGGGTTATGCTAATCCCGGGGGTAATATAGAAAATCTGAATCTTACTGCAATGACTCCCAGAGGGGATTTGTGTTTTAATGTTGTGGATGGCAAGATAAATCTTGTCTTAAAGAAAGACTTTGGTGAGAATCTTGTCACCATAAGCAAATAAAATGAAGAGGGGTTTTTTGCAGATATCTTTTGCATGGTTATTTGGATTAATTGCGGGAGCAATAATTCTTTTTCTTGCTATATTCATGGCTACAAAGCTTTTGAATACAGGACAATACCAATCCAGTGCAGAATCTCAATCCCAAATAACCGCCCTTCTTAATCCTCTAGAAACAGGATTTCAATCAGGACAAGTTACTTCTTTGACGATGCCTGTGGAGACCAAGATTTACAACACTTGCGAATCTCAAAACGGAGTATTTAGAAAACAGACGTTTAGCCTATCTCAATTTAGTTTTAATAAATGGTCTGTGCCGACTCAGGGAATTTCTATAGACAATAAGTACATTTTCTCAGATAATGAAACGCAGGGGAAACAATTTTTACTTTTCACCAAGCCATTTGATTTTCCTTTTAAGATTGCGGACCTTATTTACATGACTTCTGCATCACAAACATACTGTTTTGTTAATTCGCCAAGTAATGTCCATGAAGAACTTTCAAATTTGAATCAGGCAAATATTAATCTAGAAAGTTACATGAGTTCTTGCCCTGCAGATAGTATAACTGTTTGCTTTGAAGGAGGTTCCTCTGACTGCAGTTCAGCAGATGTTTCTGTAGATGATACAAGGGAAACTGTAACAAAAAATAGTACGACTCTTACCTATTCAGGAGATACTCTGATGTATGCTGCAATCTTTTCAGATCCGGTAATATATGATTGTCAAGTAAAGAGGATTATGAAAAGAGAGGCTGAAATTATAAATTTGTACCTAAATAAAGCTACGACAATTGCAAGGGAAGGATGTGGAAGTTCAATAACCAATGACTTGGGAATCCTTAAAAATTCAGCTGAGAATTTTAATTCTCCAGAAAGTGATTTGGCGAGTATGTCTAATTCTGTAAATAAATTAGATAAAGAAAATCAAGTTTTGGGAGTTTGTGGATTATGGTAAACAAAAGGGGACAGTTAAAGATCCAGCAGATGGTTATGATGATACTTGCTGTTACCTTATTCTTTGTACTTGCAGGAATGTTGATTTTAGTGTTCACTCTTTCAAATTTGAAACAAAAAGCCACACAAACTCAGGCAGATAATGCCAGATTACTCGTTTCTAAAATTGCAGATTCTCCCGAGTTTTCATGCGGAGATAGTTTTGGAACGGGTCTAAGTTCTTGCATAGATGGGGATAAAGTGATTAATTTAAAATCTTTAATTGGTGATTACGGTAATGGGAAATTTTGGGGGGTTTCAGGATTAGAAATAAGAAAGATTTATCCCAAGAATAATGGGACCATATGTACTGGAGGAAATTTCCCAAATTGTGACAGAATGATATTAATTCCCCAGACAAATGGGACAGGGGTTTCAAATTTTGTGTCTTTATGTTATCTTAAATCTGAACAAGGAAATCCTTATGTCAAATGTGATTTGGCAGAGGCAATTGTTACATACTCTGGAGCATAAATGGAATTAAAGAGAAAAGGTCAGGAAGAGATGATAGGGTTTGCACTCATTGTTATACTTGTAGCAGTAATTGTCTTAATTTTTCTGGGCTTTTCTTTGAATAGGCCTTCCCAGACCGTTGAAAGTTACAAGGCACAGAGTTTCCTAAGAGCTTCCTTACAATATACTACCTCCTGCCAAGGCAATTTTGGCTATCTGTCTGTGCAGGATTTAATCCATAGCTGTGACGCTGGTTCTAGATGTAATGATGGGTCAGACCCCTGCGGTATCTTAAATGAAACCCTTGGAAAAATAATAAAGGCAGGTTGGAATGTAGGGGGAGGGAGTCCTGTTAAAGGCTATTCCATAAATATATCTTCTAATAGTAAGAACGTCTTCTCGGAGGTTCAGGGAAATTTAAGTGCTAATTCGGAAGGGACTTCTCAAGAGATTCCTAGAGGGGGGATAAAGTATACTGTAGCACTAAAGATTTATTATTAGGCACTACAAGTTCAGTTGAATTTTTAATGTGTCCACCACTACTACTGGCTTGAGTCTTTTTCTTTTCTTGGTCTGTTCCGGAATTAAGTCAATTATTCCAAATTTCTTTAGAAGTTTAACATCATCATTTACAGACTTAAAGTTTCTTCCAAGGGTTTTAGAGAGGTCATAGAGAGAGGTTGGGTTTTTGGTCTTAATTACATCTATTATCCTTGCTTTCTCATGGCTAAAAAGTTGTCTTAAATCAGAGACCTTTTTGAAATCCAGCTCGCCTCTGCCAGGCTTTTTGAAGAGCAAGAAATTTCCCTTTGACTGGGTGATTGAGATATCTTGAATTTTGACTTTTTCTTTGGGCATTTTATGTTTTTCCTGTAAGGATTATATGGTTCTGCATTTATATATTTTTTCTAATAATATATTATATAAAAGTAACATATTTAGAGGAGAAGTATAAACAGTTCTTATTCCCAAGATGTAATTACGATACAATGATATCAAAGGACTTATAAGTAAAACCTTTAATAATAGTATATTTAATACTGTCAAAAAGAAGTAAAACGCAAGGTTTTTAAACAAAAATCAATAATCTAATATCACACTCAAGAGAGTGTTCTGTGGGGAATAAATGGAAAAAATGGCAATAGATTCAGAAATTGCATGTATGTTCACTTGGCTAATTGGTCATACCCCACAACTAAGAGGCCGCGTGAAGTTGCTTTCGGCAACGACTCATAATGTTGAAAGGAGGTTAAAAATTAGATGAGATTTAACTTTAAGAAAATCGCAGCACTTGGAGCAAGTTTGGTGTTAACCGGAATGAGTATGGGAATGGCCGCAGCAGCTAGCTATCCTGCACCTTTCGTGCAGAATGGTTCCGCAAATGTAGCTATTGTCTACGGTTCTGGTGCAACAATGGACCTTGCAGCAGCACAGAGCATTCAGGACAGCTTGAACTCAAGTTATTCTGCAACAGCTAGCGGAAGTGTTAGTGTTAGTGGAGAAAGTCAGAATATGGCAAGTAGTGCAAGAAAATTGTACTATGGTGATTCAATAAACGCCGCATATTCAAGTCTTTCTGCTACTGAGTTGCCAACTGTTTTGGCTGACGGCACTTTCACAGACCTTGCAGGTACACAGTATACATATACCCAGACAATTACTCCTGGTACAACTGCCAGTGTATTTGGTACAAGTAGCGGAGATCTTCCAGATCCAGAATTATATCTGAATATTGGAACTGATACCGCAGCACCTTTGTACAATTATACCCTTAGCCTTAACAAGAATTTGAATGTTTCCGATGCGACAAATGTGCAGGGACAAACAATGAGAATAATGGGTGTTGATTATGTAATAGGAGCAGGTTCAACAAACTCTACACTTTACCTTTACGGAGCTGGACAGACTGTAACAGCTAACCAAGGAGAGAGCCAATCTATCAATATTGGTGGAAGCCCTCATACTGTTGAATTAGTAGCGGCAACTGGAACAAACACTGCAACAATATCTGTTGATGGTGTTCAGAGGTCTGTTACACAAGGAAGCAGTTATTCCTTTGCTGGAGACCTTAACATTTATGTTAAGACTGTTACATACCAGGCTTATGCTGGAGGTATACAAAACGTTGAGCTTATTGTTGGAGCAAACACACTTAAAATAGTGGACGGTTCCTCTATAAAAATGGGAGCTGATTTGACTTCAATAAAAGGCACAATGGCACACATCACAGCTTCAGGAGCAGGAGAGATTTCAGGTTTAACTATTTCAGTAGCTGCAGCCAAATCACAAAATGACAGCTTATCTGTAGGACAGTCATTTACTGACCCTGTCTTCGGAGGATTGAAGGTGGTATTTGCTGACGCAATGCCAGGACTTAATGATTCTTCAAGAGGAAAAGTTGTTGTTGATGCAGGCAGTTTGAACACGCAGCAGTCACAAGTTACCTTTACAAGTTACAGAGATTCATCAGAAGGAGAGCAAACATTGACATATGCTTATGACAATGATACAACTGCAATGAATGTTGCACTTGCTCACCAGTCTTTCTCTAACGGTAAGGGATATATACATGTGCTTGAGGGTGAAAACGCAGCAGTTAATGACTGGATCGTCCTTAATCAGGGAGATGCAGGA
>CAZKAU010000033.1:0-7083 GCA_964551065.1 Candidatus Woesearchaeota archaeon
CCACTAAAAAGCCCCTGAACCAAAAGAAGGAAAAGGAAGGCATTTGAAAGTTCGCTTGGGTTTATTTTGGGCCCTCCTGCAGAGGTACTAACAGAAACACTGCTTCCCAAAGCTCCTGTAATACTACTCAATCCACTTCCGCTAAATCCTGAAATCAATGGAAGTATCTTAAATTGCATAACAAGAATGATTACAAGGAAAATAAAGAATATTACATAACCCTGAACAACAAGAGTCGAAGCCGAAGCTTTTCTCTCTTTGCTAAGTTTGTCGGACATATTAACCGCAGATGCAACTGCCTCAAGAATTCTCCCTATATCTCCTCCGGCCCTCTCTGCTTGCCCAATAAGGGTCAATGCTCTGGAAATCGTATGGTTGTTCACATCGTCTGAAAAAGTCTGAAGCGCAGTTCTAAGAGGAATTCCAAGAGAAATCTGATTTGCAAGTTTTTGAATGTTAATTGTTAATGCACCATAAGGTTTTTCTCTGGAATTTGCAATACTCTTATTTATGGGAGTTCCACTCTTAACACTTTCTACTAAATCACGCGCAAATTCAAGAAACATCTCTTCTTTCTCTGTGTCAATTCTTCCTTCTTGAATAACTGTGAAAACAAAAGGAGAAGCCATAATTATGACTCCGGTTCCCATAACAAGGAAGAAGAATTGAGTTTTAATTAATAAAAGAGAAATTGCAACTAAGAATAATCCTGCTCCAATTCCAAATCCATGAATTTTTTTAAATTTCATTTTAACTACTTGGCTGTCTGAACCTTAAGAACATAAGGAACACCACATTTACTATTGCTACACCCATAACCATTACAAGTGAAAGCATCGAAGGACTTAAAGATATCCCTAAGCCACTTATCTGAATCATAACAAGTAGAAGCATCAAAATCATTGGCGCTGCAATAACAATACTGATATAAACATCAATAAAAGTTTCAGAGCTTCTTGTTTCTCTTTCTCTTTCTAACCTATAATCTAAAAGAAGACTTTGAGACCTTTTCTGAAAGAATTGTGCAAGATTACCTCCTGAAGTAATATTTGTCGCAAGTCCATTGTACAAATCCGAAAGTTTTTTGCTAGGGCAGGTAAACGCAGTGCTTCTCAGGGCAGTAACCAAATCGTGTCCGTAAATATTAATCTCGTTTATTATTTTAGTGAACTGCATTTTAAGATGGGGATATTCCCCCGTTGAAACTATGATTCTAAAAATATTAGTTGGTTCTATCTTTGAACCTGCAATCGCAGACATGTTAATGGTGGCAAAAGGAAGTTCCTGGTCTATTCCCGCTTCAAGCGATTTCCTTTCCAAGCTTGGATAAACATACATGAAGAAGAATGTTCCAAGAGGTATAACAAACAACATCCAAAAGGTACTTAGAAATCTTGCAACAATGTCTGTAACAGGAGTGATAAATGGAGGAGCCGAAGATATGTTAAAGAAAAGAAGAAATGCAAATAAAAACAACGCAGCAACAAAAGAAAGCAAACTCGAAAAAAGAATTATTGAAATATAAACTGCAGGGATGAGTTGCATATTGGTTCTTAACAAATCCTTAATCATGCTATCAAAGCTTCCGTTTGCAACTATGTTCCTGGATATCTCTGAGAAAAAACGACTGGAAATTCCCGCAAAAACGTTAGGTTTCTTTTCTCTTTCGACTAAGACTTCCTTTTTCTTTTTTTCAATCCTTTTCAGAATATCTTTTTCCATATCAGATATTCCCAGTTTTTTGAGTTTCTGTCTTTCAATAAATTTGTTTATGAAACTCCTCTTTTTTGGACCGGCTTTTTTCTTATCTGGCTTCTTCTCCTTTTCTTCTTTTTTCGTTTCAAGCTTTTTTATGAGGATGATCTTATCAAGAATTTCAGGGATCTTTTCATTTTCTTCTTTCAAGTGTTGCTTAAAAAATTTTATTTGAGAAGAAACATTTATATCGCTGCTTCTGCCATAAGAATTATTGAAAGATTGCATCTCTCCCACAATTTTCTTTCCTCTTGAAATAGATTTTTTCAGATCCAAAAAAGGGTCTTCTTTTTGAGTTATCATGCTGTTAGCTCGGATATTTTATCGATTATATTTATCATGAACTTTTTTGCCTTGCTCAAACCCGCTGCATCTTTCTTTTTGTAAAATTCTTCAAGTTTCTGTTCTGCTTCATCAAGTGAGTCTGTAAGTTGCTTAAGCAAAGAAATATCATCACCAATATTTTTATCAGGTTTTTTCGCCTCTCTTTCCATCAAAACAAAAAGCCAGGGACATTATTAAATATTTTCCTTTATATTTTAATATTGAATTCTTTTAGAACTTGCAGCGGTTTCTTGTAATATTCATTTACAATACTTTGGACTCTCTTGAACTCAGAAATTTTTCTTCGGTAAAGTTCATAGATTAACTGAGTCCTTCTCCTAAACTCAACCTCAAGATCCTGAACGTTTATACCGTAACGCCTTGATATCTTTTCAAAAACTTTGCTGTTTTTCTTGAAGTAAAAACCATCATCAGAAGGATTCCATACAAAAGGGGTGTTTGTCATGGCAACTCCTTCAGGACTAACATCTATCACTTCAACAATTTCTCTAAGCCTTCTTGTCTCTTCCTTGTTAACAATAGCGTGAGTCATAATGCATACACAATCCAGAACATTAAGAAGCGTTGGAGGAAGTTCAATAGGGGGAGTTTCCAATCTTCTTATAACAGATTCAACAGAGTCTGAGTGAATAGTACTTATGGAAGAGTGTCCGGATGCCATACCTTGGAATAAAACAGAAGCTTCTTTACCTCTAACTTCACCCACAATAACATAATCTGGATTCTGTCTAAAGGATGCCGCTAGCAAATCATAAAGACTTACAGAACCAATCCCCCTAATACCTGATGAAGATCTCGAAACACTTGGAAGCCAATTTTCTCTTGGAAGATTCAATTCACGTGTATCTTCAATCGAAACAACTCTGTCTTCAGGAGGAATAAAAAAAGCAATAGCATTAAGCAAAGTGGTCTTTCCAGAAGAAGTTCCACCTACAATGAGGATATTCATCTTGTATTGAATTAACATCCAAAGGTACGCAATCATTTCAGGACTAAGCGTGTTGAAAGAGACTAATTGTGAAGGAGTCCAAGGCTCCTTTGTGAATTTTCTAATTGTAAATGTAGGTCCCTTGGAGGTAATATCCTTAGTATAAGTAGCATTAACTCTAGAACCATCTGGAAGACTACCGTCAAGAATAGGATTTGCATATGAAATGTATTGTCCGGATCTCTGAGCAAGTTTTTCAACAAAACCTTCCAATCTGTCCGGATCTCTGAAGATAACATTTGTTCTCATATTTCTGTAAAGTCTATGAACAATGTAAACAGGAGTATCTGCCCCATTATTTTCAATATCTTCAATAAAATAATCTCTGAGCAAAGGTTCAATCTCATTAAATCCTATGAAATCTCTGCAAAGATAATAATAAATTTTCTTGTAACTTTCATAAGACATATTTATCCCCAACTCTACTGCAAGAAATTTAAATCTCCTATCAATATAATCTAAAAGCCCATCTAAATCTTTTTCAACAATAACGTCAAAATTAATCATCTCTCTTATAGCATTAAGGATCCTGGTTCTATATTCTTCTTCTTGATGGTTGAGCAAAGGCTCTTCAACATTATAAACAACTTCGTATTCTTTAGGATCCCAGTAAATATGAGCATATGTAAAAGGAGAGATTAGACAGTATCGAACATTAACTTTGGTCTTATCCTTTATTCTCTGCATCTTTGGAATCTCGGGTGCAAAATCAATATGGACTCTAGGGTAATCTTGGATTCCGGAAAGAGCTTGAGCTTTCTTATCTTCCTTGCTTGCACTTTTTTTAATTTCAGGTTTTGTAACTACTTTTTCCTCCGCCATTATTATAATTCAAAGTCCATATTTGGAACAATTCCTCCTTTGTTTGAAATGTATAAAGCATAAGGTGTTGAAGATGCAGTCAAAGTTTTCATTATCTTCTGACCATTATAGGTTAAGTTGTAACTATCTCCATAATAGAGAGTCACATTGACGAGATTAAGGTCGTTTGCCTGATGAGTATAAAGAATCAAATCCCCGTAAGAAACAGGTTGGTCATACTCACTCGGTTGGTAATGACTATCCATAGAAAAAACTATGCTATTATTCTCGCTGTTAATCGTTATCGAACCCGCTTTAAGAGTCAAATCTATTTTCCTTTTATTTCCCGGACCCCCTTCAGACAAAGATTGAATCACTCCGTTTATGTTATCAAGAATGGACATGGATTGTTGCAAAACTGCCTTGTCTTGCAATTCACTTATTTTTGGTTTTACAAAAGTTAAGACGAGTCCGATCATAACCAAAGCAATCAGGGTATAAATAACAGTTTCAACCCAAACCTGCCCTCTTGTTTTCTTTATCCTTCTAGGCAAAAAACTAGTTCCTCTTTTCATAATTCTTTGAGTGAGATTTTATTTAAATAGTTAATGTTAGTAAAGAAGGTTACAGTCAGTTATAGGAGATATGGAATTAGTGGAAGAACAGAGATTACCTCCAACAAAAGGCGCTATCTCTATAGAATCTGGAACATCGGTTCCGGACCACTGATAAATATATTTTGTTCCAGAATTACTTTGTGGAAATCCAATAATGTTCCCTCCTGTGGAGTTCATCAAATCTTGTATCTGTTGTGAAGTTCCATTTATCGTAAATGCTCTTGATTTTTCTGAACTAGTTATAGAAATTCTAATACCTGAAAGATTTATGTCTCCGACATTAACCATAAAATTAATTTGCTGGGTGCTACTGTTCCAACAAGTATGTTTGCTGCTCAGAGTCAATTTGTCAAAATTCCCAAAACAAGAACTAGCTTCACCTATTTTTTGATTCACTAAATTATTAACGACCACTGCAACAATTGCAATAACCCCTATGGAAATAACTATCAACAACAAAGTCGCGATTATTGGAGAAATACCCCTTTTATTCTGTTTCATTTTAAGCCACTGCTATTTTCTTTCCGGTCTGGTCTTGAGGACAAGTATACTGTTTTTTCTCTCCGCCGCTTGTGCTACCTATAAGAATTGGCGTCAGAATAATATCTGAAGCTCCTGCCACTTCTCCCTTTATTGAAAAGATTTGTGCAGCTCCTTGTCCCATTCCGTTTGTAGGCCAGGTAGTTACCATATCCTTAAGTTCCGAAGAAGAATACTCCCCACTTGCTTTATCTATTTGAACATCAAAACTGTAAATTGGAACATTTCCTGTATTTGAAATTGAAAGGCTTCCATCTGTTGGGGAATAACTCGCTTTGAAACTAACGTCATTCATACAAATAATTTGTACATTCTGTCCGCCAAATTTAGTTATACTCTCCTGAGTAAACCCTCTGAACCAAAAGAATACTATCAAAGAAAGAGCCATAACTACACCAATAAGAAGAACTGTGGCTATTACGGGAGTTATACCTCTTTTGCCCATTGAGTATAAAATATTGGATTATTTATAAATATAATGAATTATGTACATGATATTTTCTCAGTTATTGTCGCAGAACTACAGCTCGCAAGCCTATTCTGTCCTTTGTAATCTATAAATCTTATGGGGGTTATTTCAATGTATTTAACCTGTCCCGGGAAATTGTATTTAGAAAGATTAAATGCATTATCTAACATGTCTCTAGATTTTCCAGGACTTAGGAGATTGCAAAGTTTCGTATCGCAAGGTCCGAATAATATTATGTTTCCTGCAGCTCCTGAAAGAGCCTGATCTTGTCCAATGTAATAAGGGGTTAAATCAGTTGTTGCAATTTCTTGACTGCTATCATTCGAAGCCTTAATGAAATATCCAGCAACGCTGAAAGTTCCTTGATTTACAAGACTAAAGTTCAGAAGACTGTTTCCAGAGGTGCAATCATATTTGTAATCCTGCAGAACAACTGAAACTCCATCCGGGCATTGAAGCGCTTCCTGCGGAACGTAAGATTTCATCCACTGATAGACTAACAGGCTTATAGTTATAACAATTGCAATAAGCATAACATAACCTATGATTACACTAACCCCCCTTTTGTTTTTGAAACTCATCTTAGTTCTGAACTGTATAAACTTCTCCATTATTTAAATTATACAGAACATAATAAAATTTCTCTTCAGAGTACAAGTCAAAGGTGTAAGGGTTATTGTTTACGTTAAGAGTAATGCTATTTCCATTAGGACTGACATCAGTGATATAAATCGCTCCGGGAACAATATTCTGAGATGTTCCGCTGAAGTTCAAGGGAACTTCTGTTTTTTGATATGCAACAAGCCTAACTGTTTGATTTGTTCCAAAAACAAAATAGAAATTACTATCCTGCGAATTATTAATATAATTTTCAGAAAAATCTGTAAGCAATGTTTGCATTTCATTTGTTGTCAGGCTATTATTGTTTCCATAATCTAAGACATTCATGCTTTCAAGCCCAATTTCTTCTTGAAGGTTGTAAATTTTTTGATTCCCTTGATTTGAACTTGAATTGGTTATGGTTATGAAACCTATGAGAATTGAAACCACAACAAGAGCTGCAATAAGATAAAACTGACCTCTTTTATTCATACTCTTAAATGCCTTGCAAATTTATTAATGTTTTGAAAAAGTTTAAAAATCTTAAAGGCGGAATCATTTCATGTTAGTGAGGAAGAGGACGCTTTGGATTTCATGTGCAGTGATTCTCTTTGTAATTCTCCTTATTGGAGGATTAATCTTCATTAACAACCACACACAAAAAATGAAAAAAGTAATTTTAGAAACATCAATGGGAAATATAACTATAGAATTATATTCACAAATGCCAATAACTTCAGGAAACTTTGAGAAACTTGTCTCGCAAGGATTCTATAATGGGTTAATTTTTCACAGAGTAATTTCAGGATTTATGATTCAAGGCGGCGATCCCACAGGAACAGGAATGGGTGGACCGGGTTACACTATTCCTGACGAATATACTCATACTGCCTTGGACAAAAATTTACGTGGCACTGTAGCAATGGCAAAATCTTCCGCTCCAAATTCTGCAGGAAGTCAATTCTTCA
>CAZKAU010000034.1:0-6925 GCA_964551065.1 Candidatus Woesearchaeota archaeon
GCTTCTTCAACCTTCTTATCACTGATATGCTGATCTTTCGTTCTCTTAAGCTTGTCTTCTCTCTTTAATGGAAGAGGCTTGTTAACTTCAATTGGGAGAATTCCCGAATTAAACTCAATCTCAGCTATTTTAAGAGGATCAAAATGAATTGCTTCGAGTTCTTTCTTATCGATTTTTACAAGAAGAGGCGCATTCATGGCTATCTGCAGTGCTCTAGCACCAAGAATTCTGGACATTTCATATCTTGAAAATTTTTGCTTTTCCATAGAATATTTTTTGTTTTTGCCTATTTAAATCTGTCCCTTAAGCTCTGTAGCCAATTTTTTCCTTGTTTGCTCGGCAAGGTCAAGTGCTTTTTCCATTTCTTCTATGCTTAATGTTCCAATTAGGCCTTTCTGCATCGAGAAAAATCTATCCTCTCTTCCACCTGTAGTTAATCTCATCTCGCAACTGTCCTCTTCTTCTCTTGTTGGGTCGACGAGAAGCTTATCTCCAATCTTGTAAACCGTTACAGAAACCGGAGCAACATCATGAGCCAAAGGCAAAGGTTCATCAGTTAATTCATGATACAATTTTTCTTCCTCAAGATCATATTTTGGAATTCTTGCATTTCTTAATGCAGCAAATGCTCCAAGACCTGCAGCATCAAAAAGATTTCCATCATCATTTACAGTATAAATGTCAATGTAAATATTCCAAACTTTTTCTCCTTCCTTTATGCAGAGCTTGTCAAAATCAATATACTTGCTTTCTCTAACTCCTCTGTCGATAACTCTTCCAAGCTCAATCGCCTGAATTTTTGGAGGTCCGCTTTCAAACTTTGGAGAACTCAGTGGACTTAACTCAGCTCCTGTTAAAAGGTTTCCTTTTGTTGGATTGTCCGGATAAGGTGTCCCAACATCCATTTTTACTCCGACTATAACTTCAGTTGCCCCTATTCTCACTCTCGCACTTCCCTCGGCATTTCCCGAAACTCCTGTTTCTATTGTAACTTTTCTAAACTCTTCAGGTTTTCTTCCGTCGAATCTTTTTCCTTGCGCAAGATATTCAATTATCTTTCTGCTGTTGATTTTCCCAGGCTCTATCATTCTTTCCTCTCCTTTGGCATTTCAATACTATTCTTCAAGGCTTCTTTTTGAACCTCATGGATTTTCTGAGTCGCTTCTCTTGCAAGTTGAATTGCTTCCTTTAATTGTGAATTTGGAATATTGCCGTCCATTTGCATATGTGTTATTCTTCCGTCTTGAGTCATGGTTATAGGAATGTCTGTTGGACCTTCTCCTTCCTCCCAATCTTCTTCATGTTTGTTAACATCTACAACAAGCTGCTTGTCTAACTTTCCAATTGAAACACTTGAAACAAGACCTTTCATAGGAATCCCAGCCTGAGCCAATGCCATTACTGCCGCATTTATTCCAGCGCATCTTGTTGAAGCGTTAGCTTGAATAACATTAATGTAAACATCTATAACCTGGTTTGGGAATTTCTCAAGCATAATCACCGGCTCAAGTGCCCATTCAGTTATCTTGCTAATTTCAGAACTTCTTCTGTTCATTCCGGGTCTTATTCTGTCATGAACCGAGAAACTTATCATATTATATTCACATCTTAGAACACATTTGTTAGGATCCTGTGCATGTTGGGGGTGCATCTTTCTAGGTCCGTAAACTGCGGCTACTGCAATGGTATCTCCAAAAGCCCACATCGCACTTCCGTCTGCATTTGGGATTATTCCAACTTTTGCCTGAATAGGTCTAAGGTCTTTTATTCCTCTTCCATCGGGTCTTTTGAATTCTTCTGCCATTATTCCTTTTTCTCCTTTTCAAACCATTTCTTTACTTCTTCTGTCAAACCACTCATAAAAAAGTTTTCTGTTATGAATATTACTGCTTTCTTTGCAAGAAGTTCATCCTCTTGCTTATCTCCTGAAATCCAAATTATTCCATTCTGTCCAACAGTGATATTGCATTTTGTTTCTTCTTTAATCAAATTTATCATACTTCCTTCTTTTCCGATAACTCTTGGAACCTTGTTTGAATTTATTTTCATAATCATTCCATTTTCTATCCTTCCAAGCCCGTGTGATCTCAAGGTTAAGTCAATTCCCCTTCCGCCAATATTTCCAATCTTTGCAACAACCAAATCTCCTATGTCAAGAACTTCGTTCAACTCTCCTCTGTTTACATATCTTGGAACTTCACTTAAGGATAAGAATGCATTCTCAGGGGTGTCTATATCTATGAACCATCCGTTTGCAAGAAGATTAACCACGGTCCCGATAACAACATTTCCTCTTCTTGGTTGGTATGGTCCTGAAACCGGAATCACACGAACAAGATTACTTGATTCTTCCGCGACTCCAAATATTGTAGAAATTATATCTTCGCCTTTCTTCTCAGTGTTTTCTCCCGGAAGATAATCACTTCCTGAGAATATTACTTCTCCTGGAATTACTGTTTTTCTTTCTGCCATTATTCTTTAATCTCTTCTGTCAATGCACTTCCGTGCGTTACTGAATTTAACTTATCGTAGAAGCCCATTACTGCTCCTGCGGGAACATTAAGTTCAACGGTCAGGCTTCCATCATTCTGCCACTCCTCACTTGCCTTGTAAGGGTTTATTACCCCATAGGCTCTTCCTGTGTGCATGGCAGGAATAACGACCCTAAGTCGTTTCATCTTTATGGTTATGGGTATAACCTTTGTAAGTTCCTGAAGAATATCTTTAATCTGATTTTCTACTGAAACATTCTTAATGTTAACATGAGCCTGTTCAAGAGCGTTTTTAATTCTTTCGGCCGTGTGCGGATTTCCTGTCTTAGGGTCAACCGCATTAACTACAAGAAAATCAACAACTTGCTTTATTCTTTTATCTCTTTCTTCATCCCGGTAATCCTGAGTCGTAAGAACTTCCCCTTCTTTTACAATTCTTTTTATTATTTCTTCAGCGTCGAGAGTTCCAAAAGCCTCTTTCAAATCCTCCTGAGAGGCAACCATTCCTTTTTTGACATCTTTGAAAATTTTATCAGATTCTGCTCCGGGCGAATCTCCCTGTCCTTTTTTGAATGCAAGTGCCTGATCAAGATCCACAATTATCTCAAAATCTTTTCCTGCTTTCTTTATTCTTGCTGTAGTATCAACCATTTTATTTTTGGAAATAATCTCCTACCCTCTTATATCCTTCTTGTAATAACTGTTCTTTAAATTCTTTTGGAACATCTCTACTGTCTATTAATAGCTTGGCTCCTTCCAATTGTGCAATCCTCTCGACCACAGACATAACTTGACTTGCAGGCCCGGCAGGAGAATCCATAATTAGAATACCATTAGATTTACTCAAATAAAAATCGTGGGGGTTATTTTGAGATTCATAAAAGACTGCAGTCTTTCTTTTATCTTGCAAGGACTTGAATGAGTCAACACCCGAAGAATTTAAGTTCACTTGTCTATGAGCTATCTCAATATTGGTATAAAAGTTTCCCATAATTAATCCTTCTTCTTTTCAGAATAAAAGTCTTTTAATTTATCTCCAAAGATTCTTTCAAGTTTTTCGGAATCTTTCTTAATAAAAGCCATCTCAAACCTATCAAGGTTAAATTTTTCTCCTTGTATCTCTTTGAATATTTCAAGTGCTAGCTTGACTCCTTTTTTGATGGAAAAGTCGCTCTTGTATTTATCTCTTAATTTTTCTCTTATCCTCTCGTCATTTTCTCCGATAGCATTTGCATAATAAGAGAAATAATTTCCTGTAACATCACTGGTATAGAGTGATACCTTGCCTTCAACAACAGAAGCAATCATTAACGCAGCTCCATAAGGTCTTGCTCCTCCATACTGCGTAAACTGCTGTTTCAAATCAGAAATCTCTTTTATGATCAACTCAGGTTCCACAGGAGAGTCGTAAACAACTCTGTGCTGCTGTGCAGAAACTTGTGATTTGTCAATTAAAACTCTTGCATCAGACATTATTCCTGCAACGCTTGCTATTATGTGAGAATCAATTTCATGAATCTTTGTCGCTGAAGAAGTTACTATTAATTTATCTTCGATTCTTTTATCAGCAATTATGAAAACCCCATCTTCGCAAACCATCCCAATACTTGAACTCCCCAATCTTATTGTTTTTTCAGCATATTCGACCTGTAGCAAATGTCCATCTGGGGAAAACATCGTTGCAGTACGGTCATAGCCCATAGTCTGGTGTTGCATATCTATATCCATTTTGTAGAAAATATAATCGGTTATTTATCTATATCTTATCTTTTTCAGAAAGTCTGCCAATTTAAAAAGTTTTTGGATGTGAAATATACTCTTTATTTTTCTAATTTCTTTCTTGTGATCTCTTCAGGAATCCTGTACTCTTCCCATTTTACCTTTCCCTTTTCTATAGCCTCTTTCAAATTTTTTTCTTGAGAGGAAAGCTTTGCATTTCCGCTTTTGACTTCAATAAAAACAACTTCATCAATTTTCTTTTCATCCATTCCTCTGAAAACAAGCAAATCAATAGGCTTACCTATAAATTTGCATTCAGTTGGGAGATATTTAAAATTAGGTAAAAATGGCGCGAGCTGTTCCGAAAATTGTCCTCCAATAACAGAACGGGATTTCATTATAGCCTCTTTTTTCAATCCCGGCAGAGCACCCTCCCATTCTCTATGCTTTCTGAAACTCCCAATTTTCAAACCAATAAGATAAGCAAATACAATTAAAATCAACCCAACAAGAATTATTGCAGGAATTGTGAAATCCATCTAAATTTTCTCCCTTAAGCTTCTCAAGGTTCCGGAAACTCTTCCTGCTTCAATTTTTTCCGGCCAGGCAGCAAAACTTGCCCTCACAGAATCAACTGCTTCACGATTAACAGAGATTACTGCAGAGTCCTTTTCTCTTCTAATCCAAGATAACCCTGTCTTGGACATACCCAGAACTCCAATAAAATCAAGAATTGCCTTTTCAATGTCTCCGACTTTGCCTTTGACATAAAGATATCTTTTATTTTCCTTCATTGATGGTTTCAGGGCTTTCATGAATAAAAAAAGGATTTCTGCTTTATATTTTTATTGAAATTAGGTTAGAAGTTTCATTGCCAAAAGTTCAGCTCCCAAGGCAACTGCAGGAAGAGTTAAGGTATTATATATTATGTTTAAGTTTTCATAAATCGGGGAATGTATTTTTTCATATATCAGGTAATCTGACCTCATACCTTCGTATATCCTTCTTCCAATTCCCCACAAGGGAACCCATCTCTGCCATTCTATCTTCTCAAGCCTTTCTATTCTATCCTCAATTGCTTTCTTTTTTTCTCCATCAGACAAAGTATCATACTCTTCAAAATTCCTTATTGAAAAAAAGCAATATTCATCAATAGTCTGTTTTGAAAACCTTGGATTCCTGCTCATTATGTTAGCAAGATTTAAGAGATTATAAGAATTATTGTTAAAACCTGCAACGTCTCAAACCTCGTTTCATCAAATATTTCTGATGGTAATCTTCAGCCCTGTAAAATTTTCCTGCCTTTTTTATCTCGGTTACAATCTTTTCATATTTCTCAATTTCTTCTTTTTTCTTAGAAATTTCAGCAGCCCTCTTTTGTTTAGGATTGACATAAAATATAATTGATTTATATTGGCTTCCAACATCCGGGCCCTGCCTGTTCATTTGCGTAGGATTGTGGATTTTCCAAAAAGTATTCAAAAGTTTTTCATAAGAGATTTTTTGGGGATTAAAAATAACTTCGGCTGTTTCAACAAAACCTGTCCTGTCGGAACAAACCTGATGATAAGTGGGGTTTGGATATTTTCCGGACTTCTTTTTGTCCGCACTCATGTAACCGACAACAGTTTCCTTAACGCCTTTCAATCTTCTAAAAGATTCCTCCACATTCCAAAAACATCCTGCTCCAAAAAAAGCTCTTTCCTCTTCAGGAAGTTTATCTTTTCCTTGATTTGACTTTTTTGTTGTCAGCTTTTTTCCTTTCTGTTTTTTTGATTCTCTTTTCGTCTCTTTTTTCCTTTCCATTTTTCTTTTCCCTGAAATCTAATGCTAAAGAATTTATGCAGTATCTTAAACCTGTTGGTGTGCGGGGTGCATCTTTGAAAACATGTCCAAGATGACTTCCACACCGTCCACAAAGGACCTCTGTCCTGAACATCAAATTCCTAAAATCTTTTTTCAGTTTAACTGAATTAGGTTTTGCATCATAAAAACTCGGCCAACCACAACCAGAATCAAACTTTGTTAAAGAATCAAAAATGACATTCCCACACGCTCCGCAAACATAACTGCCTTCATTCTTATTGTAAAGCAGCTTCCCTGTAAAAGGTTTTTCAGTTCCCCTTTCAACTAAGATATGATATTGTTCAGGTGTTAGTTTCTCTTTAAAATTCTCTTCTTCAGATTTAATCATTGGAAACAAAAATTATCATCTTGATATGTTCAAAAGGATAATAGTCATAGAAAGTAATTTCTTCTTCTCCTTCCGAAGCCTTTCCACGAACAACCCTCACAATACGGGATTCTTCATCAATGTCTGGCTCTTCCACATGGACTTCTGAGCCATCAACAAAAACAATCTTGTATTTTTCTACCATCCATAAAAAATATCTGTGAGATTTATAAAATTGGTTTTTAACTTCAAAATGAAACATTCCAAAATTATTTAAAGCAAGTTTTTACCTAATGGTATAAAAGAGGCCGGAAAATTTATTTTATTTTGAAATGGAAGTATGCACAATAGGCGGATATGAAGAAGTCGGAAAAAATATGACTGCAGTAAAAATTGGCGAAGATGTTATACTTTTTGATGCAGGAGTTTTCCTTCCGGCCTTAGTTGAACTTCAGGAAAAAGAACTTGAGGATAAGACCCAAAAAACGGAAAAGGAATTAAGGAAAATAGGGGCAATCCCTGATGATACTGTTCTGGACAA
>CAZKAU010000035.1:0-6591 GCA_964551065.1 Candidatus Woesearchaeota archaeon
TGTGATTTCGTGGATCTTTTATTTTAGTGCTTCAGTTTTCTGGTTAATTTATGGAATTGCTCATAAATCAAAGCCAATCATAGTAAGCTACATTTTCTCCGCAATGGTAAATCTCCTTGTGGTGATAGGGGTATTTATATACGGGTAAGTTACCCAGTAAGAAAATGAAAGTAAGTAAAAGGGCATTCAATTTTAACAAGGAAATTTTAATTGGAGAAATCGGCGCTTTATTAGGCGCTCCGCTTTTTGGGATACTGGGTGCAATAATTTTTGGGTCCCCCGACTCCATTTCTTCATTTACCATTGTAGGCTCAATTTTTGGAGGTTCTGCTTCCTGGCTTGTTACGAGAATTTATGATGAGAAAAAATTTGGAGAATTTTCTGCAAGCAAAATTACCAAGAATCTTTCACTCTATACTCCTGTTGCTTTTCTGATTACGATTTTGTTTACGTATCCAATTGTTTTCTTGGTCACTCATGCGCTTTCAGTTAAAGACCATATTACCTTAATCAGCTCTCTCACTGGTGAGATGGTTGGATTTATGGTGTTCCTAATATTAATAAACACTTATAGATATGTTTTAGTAAAATCGTTCAATAAAATAATATGAGACACTTTGTTTACTTTTCAAGAAACGCGCAGACTTCAGGGAATTTCGATGATTTGATGAAAGCGGGAAGGATGGATATTGCAATCCACACAATAATCGCAAGTTTTTTTCTTTCACACAATGTAAGAGATGATGTAAAAGTACATCTTGTATTTTATGGGATGCCCGACCCGCCAAAGCATATTGAAATTCAGCCGGTTGAAGGTTTAGATATAAGCAAGAAGGATGTTTCAAAGGTAATAAAGAAAATTCTTTACAAATACAAGGAAGGGAAGAAAACAGAAGTTCTTCCAGGGTGTTTTGTGGAAAAGAAAAGTTTGCTTAAGGTTATTGAAGAACTTTCAATAGAGGGGAGTGAAATATTTGTTCTTGACAAGAAGGGAGAAGATATCAGAGAGTATGAGATAGAAGATAATTGTACCTTCATACTGGGGGACCAGGATGGAATTCCAAAAAAAGAATTAAAAAGAATAAAAAAAATTGCAAATGCGGTTTCTGTCGGACCAAAGATGTATTTTGCTAGCCATGTTGTTGCCGTGGTGAACAACGAATTAGACCGTAAGGGGATTTAAAGAACGCTCTTAAGCTTAAGAGCAAGGAAGTACTTCAAATCCTCAAGATCTACACCCACGTTGTACAAAAACAAGACTTCACGTCTAAGGTCTTCGGATAAACCGATTCCTTCAATGATGTTATGTAAGCCTCTTTCCATTTTTTTCCTCCCTTATTGTGAGCATAAAATCTTACCCAAAGAGGTAAGATTAGATGAGATTCAACCTGTTGAGAAAATTAAAGAATCACTTTATAAAGACGTTATGAATGGTTATTAGAGAACGAAGATATAGAATGATATTTCACAAGCTTTTTAAAAAAAGAGGTGGTTTTTAAAAGATGAGCTTCGCATTTGCTTCTGCACCGGACTGGTTTCTTGCTCCAGATGTTCTGATAAATGCGTTTAGTTTCCTTGTGCTTCTTGCATTTTTCATTCTCTGTATGAGAAATTACAAGATAAACAAAAATAATGGGATATTGTATCTTGGATTAGGGTTTGCGCTTATTTCTGTTGCACAACTTGCAATTGTTCTTACTAAATTTGTAATTTATTACAACACCACTTTCACAACGGCCATAGGTAATATGATAATTAATTATCATATAGTTCGATCGACTGATACTCTTTACAATCTTGCATTTTTCTTCAATAGGGTTCTAACACTTCTGGGACTTTATGTGATATACAGACTTCCAAGCAAA
This sequence comes from Candidatus Woesearchaeota archaeon, assembly GCA_964551065.1. GTDB lineage: Archaea > Nanobdellota > Nanobdellia > Pacearchaeales > GW2011-AR1 > JAKLIN01. The sequence goes on from CAZKAU010000035.1 coordinate 1,866, forward strand.
AAGAAATCCTTATCTGATTTCATACTTGTAAGCTATTTCCTTATATTGTCTGCTTTCGTAAGTGATAGCATGTATTACCTGTTCCATGCAACAGCATTGATACTTTTGATTATGCTTACTTACAATTATTATTCTATTTATAGAAAGAACCACTTTTCAAATACAAAGATACTTGCGATAGCATTTGGAATCCTTGCAATAAGCCAGTTACTTCCAATTTTATCTGCGGACAGTATAATAAATGTGGTTTCAAATATTATAGAGCTGGTAAGTTATATAATACTGCTCGTACTAATTGTGAGGTTAAAATATGGCAAGAAAACGAAGTCGGATGGATATTATCTCAGACATGCTCAATATCATCCGCGAGCGAGGAGGAGGAATTAAGCCAACGCATTTAATGTATAAGGCTAATCTCTCCCACAAGCAAATGAAGACTTACCTGGACGAACTTAAAAAAAAGGGTTTGATAGAGGCTCAGACGTCAGAAGAAGAAAATAAGATTAAGATAACCAAAGAAGGCATTGAATTCGTTTTCAAATATTCTCAAATGAAAGATTTGGAGAAAACTTTTGGATTGTGAGGTTTTATAAATAAAAATTATTCCCTGTAAGATAATTCCTGATAATATTCTTTTGTTCCTAAATCCAGATACAGCTGTCCTTCTTCTCTTTTGAATGGGGGTTTTTCGGAAGTTATTCTTTTTTCAACTATCTTTCTTTTGATAAAATGATTCAGTGAAGCTTCGCCGTTAAGAACCGAGCGATAATATTCTATACCTAATCCAAAAACAATTGATCCGCCGATCCCTGCTCCTAACATCGTAAGGAGTCCATCTAAAGTCATTCCCGAATCCATAAAAGGTTTCCATTTCAGAAATATATAAACATTTATGTAAAAGAATATAAACCAAACCCTTTTTATTAGGATATGAAAAAATCGGTGAGACTTTATATCCAAGGTGTTGTCCAAAGTGTCTTTTTCAGGTCATTTGTAAAAGAGAACGCGGAAAAACTGGATGTCAAGGGATTTACCAGGAACCTTGAAGATGGAAGGGTTGAAGTTTTCCTTGAAGGTGATGCAGAAAAAGTCAATGAAATGGTTGAGCTTTGCAGAAAAGGGCCTAAGCATTCTCAAATAAAAGATATTGAAACAATTCCCGAGAAATTCCAAGGACTTAAGGGATTTAAAATACTGCATTTTTAATTAAACTTATTGAGGAACTTTTTGAAGAATAGTTTTTATCTAAGGGTTTTGAAGAAGATTCTCAATTCCTAAAATATAAAAAGTCAAAATTATTTTCTCGATTATGATTTATACAAATTCTGACGGAGGGAGCAGAGGCAATCCTGGACCGGGGGCTATAGGCGTGCTTGTAAGAGAAAACGATACTATTTTGATAAAGACGAGCAAATTTATTGGGGAGCTGACTACAAATAATGAAGCAGAGTATAATGGATTGATTCTTGCACTTGAGCTTGCATCAAGCATAACTGATGAAGAAATAACGTGTATCTTGGACTCAGAGCTTGTTGTAAAGCAATTGCTTGGAGAATATAGGGTTAAGAACCAGAGGCTCATGCCTCTATTTTTAAGAGTGCAAAAACTTCAGGAGAATTTCAAGAAGATAAAATATGAACATGTTTCACGTTGGGACACTTATCAAAGAATTGCGGATGAACTTGTGAATAACGAGCTGGATGAAAAAGGTTATAGAAGAGTTAAGAAATAAAAAAGATATAAAAACTAATTCTCCGTATTCTTAAAATGGGAAGAGAAGAACAGATAATTTCTGAAAGGCTGAGGAAACTTGAGGAAATAAGAGGAAAGGAGATAAACCCCTATCCAGATAGATTTGACAAAAAACAGAGCTGTGAGGAATGTGCAAATTCTAAACTTAAGGCAAAGGTAAAAACTGCGGGGAGATTGATGACTAAAAGAGATCTTGGAAAAATTGCATTCTGTGTTTTGAAAGATTCTTCTGGATCTGTTCAGATAGTTTTGCAGGAGGGAGAGACTCCCGATTCTGAAAGAGAAATTTTCAAGAAGTATGTTGATTCAGGAGATTTTATAGGGGTCCAAGGAGAAATAATCAAGACCAAAACAGGAGAGATTTCGATTCTAGCAAAGAAGATTGAATTGTTAAGTAAATCTATTTTGCCCCTTCCAGAAAAGTGGAAAGGTTTGCAGGATGAAGAAGAAATATTCCGAAAGAGGTATCTTGATATCCTGATGAATTCAGAAGTTAAGGAAATGATTGAAAGAAAATCTCAATTTTGGAATACTATAAGGAGTTTCCTTTTGGATAAAGGTTTTATTGAGGTTGAAACTCCTGTCCTTGAAGAATCTGCAGGAGGGGCTGCAGCAACACCTTTCAAGACACATCACAACGCTTTAGATATGGATGTATTTTTGAGAATCTCTATGGGAGAACTCTGGCAAAAAAGATTGATGGTTGCAGGGCTGGATAAAACTTTTGAGATTGGAAGACAATTTAGAAATGAAGGTATGGATATGGAGCATTTGCAAGATTATACACAGATGGAATTTTATTGGGCTTATGCAAATTACAAAGATGGAATGAAATTAGTTGAAGAACTTTACAGAAAGATTGCGAAAGAAGTTTTTGGGAAGAACAAATTTGAGATTCATGGGCATAAAGTTGACTTTTCAAAGAAATGGGAAGAGTATGATTTTGAGTCTGTGATTAAAGAACATGCTAAGATTGATATTTACAAAGCAGATGCTGAAAAATTAAGGAAAAAACTCAAAGATTTGAAAGTTGAATATAAAGAGTCTGCAGACAAATGGAGGCTGGTAGATGCCTTGTGGAAATATTGCAGAAAGAAACTTTCAGGTCCGGGATTCCTTACAGGACAGCCTGTTGAATTGGCTCCTTTGGCTAAGAGGAATCCAGAGGATAAAAGAAAGGTTGAACAATTCCAAGTTATAATCGCGGGAAGTGAAGTTGGAAATGGTTATTCTGAATTAAATGATCCTCTAGACCAAGAAGAAAGGTTCAAAGAACAAATGAGGCAGAAAGAAGCAGGAGATGACGAAAGCATGGAACATGACCAGAGTTTTGTTGAAGCGTTGAAATATGGGATGCCTCCTGTTTGCGGTTTTGGGGTTTCAGAAAGACTTTTCGGATTCTTAGAAGGAAGGCCTCTTAGAGAAACTGTAATTTTCCCTTTGATGAAACCTAAGAAATCAGAGTCAGAGAAAAAAGAAAAATCTAATAAAAAATAATTTAGTTTTATTTAAATTAAAATGAAATTACCAATTACTCGAGAAAGAGCTATTGAGCTTTTGAAAAGTTTTCCTAACGGTCAAGCAGAGATGAATCATTATCTGGAGTCGGAAGCAATAATGAGGGGGCTTGCCAAAAAGCTCAGGGAAGATGAAGATTATTGGGGGATGCTGGGATTATTGCATGATGTCGATTGGGGATTAACTAAGAGTGAAGTTCACAAACATTTAACTGTTGCTCCTGAAATCCTGAAGAAAGAAGGTTTTGATGACAAATTTATTGAGATTGTTGTTTCTCATGGCTATGGTTTTGAAGAATTGCCTGAGCTTAAAGATAAAAAAAGAATGAAAAAAGTAGAGCATGCTCTTGCAGCTGCTGAAACCTTAACCGGAATTATTTATGCTTATGCTTTGATGAGGGAGAAGAAAATTTCTGACATGGAAGTTAAAGGATTGAAGAAAAAATTCAAAGACAAGGCTTTTGCTGCAAATTGTAATAGAGAGATAATTAAAGAATCTGAGAATCTCGGAATTTCGTTAGATGAATTTTTTCAGATTGCTATTGACTCAGTGAAAAATATAAAAAGGGATATTGACTTAGAATAATTCTAAACTTCTCAGTAGTAACACTAAGTAAGATTTATAAAGTTTTGATTTCTATGATTAGTATGAAAAAAAGGGTAACTTATCCTATTATGGCACTTGCAATAGCCTTGACTAGTTGCACCCCAAAATCTTGGGTAAATCCGAACATTAATGAGATTAATGATACCTACAAAAATATATGGTCTGCAGACAAATTTTCAAAAGAACAAGGAAAACATCTTTATGAAGAAATTCTTTCTGGGATTGAAATCAAAAAACCAGTGAAGCCAGAAAAGTTAAGTGATCAGGCTTCAGATGTTTGGCTTTTAATGCAGGAAAATCGCGGCAGCTTTCTTGAGACTGGTGATAGAAAGTATGCCTTAAAGGCTATGAGTTATGCACAATATCTTTCAGTAATCTCACCAAGCAGAGGAAATATTTCTGAAATGTATATATCTGATTTAGAAAACAGACTTGATTCAAAAGATTAATAAATCACATTTCATTTTATTTAACCATGGCTTTGATTATAAAGTCAAACATAAGAAAAGTGGTGAAAGAGCTTGACAAGGAAGATGCTGTTTCCAGTGTCGCTGATGAGGTTGGACCTGCATTGGACAGAAAAGTTGAGGACATTCTTGAAGCCGCTATAAAAAGAGCAAGGGCAAACGGAAGAAGGACTTTGCAGGCAAGAGACTTATAAAATGACAACAAAAAAAGAGGTTAAGGCTAAAACAGTAAGTGCTGTGAAAAATGCTCCTGTTCAGACAGTTCAAGAGAATGAGCAGGGTTCTAGAAGCAGGAGCAAGGCTTCCAGAAGGTTTGTTATAGCACTTTCACTCGTGAGCATTATCGGATTTTTGAGCATAGTTTTGAAAACTTTATGTTACTT
>CAZKAU010000036.1:0-6547 GCA_964551065.1 Candidatus Woesearchaeota archaeon
CATTATGCCCTGTCCAGGTTAAAGGACAGGTGTTGACCTCATCAGTCCAGTCTCTTTCAAAAAAGTTAAGTATAATATTCTTAGCTCCACTAAAATCATAATTTGTTACCAATTCCTCCAAAGCATAATTATTATTTGAAACAGAATCCATAATAATACTATAAGTACCATCATAAACATATGCAGGAGTAGAGTCAACCAAAATTTGTCCCCCTGTCGCAACATAAGTTGTCCAATTAGAAACTATAGACCCAGACTCAAATCCATCATAAAAAGTATGGTCTACTAAAGGATGAGTTTCAAAATTTACCCCTGAAGAAGTCCATGAAACATTCTGCAAGGAAGAGGGAATTATAGAAGAGTTATCTGTAAAATTATCATAATAATTAAAATTCATATTCACATTAAAAAGAGAAGATGCGGAACCAACTCTTCCCAACCCGTCAATACCATAAAGATTTATTTGGGTTGTTCCTTCAGGCAAATATAAGTAATTGTAATCTTGAGTTCCAATGCAACCAGTGCACAAGGTTTTATTTGAACTTCCATTTATAGAATAAAGGAGACTATTCACAAGAGCATTTGAGTTAACAGTAAATGTAGGAGTTATGTCCGCAATCGTTGAACCATCTGAAGGGTAAATAATTGAAACATTTGGAGGATTATTATCCTTAATGGCCATGTAAGCACCTTTATCATAATATTCAGAATAAGAATCACTTCCTCCAAGGTCGATAGCTCTGGCCCTTAAATCAACTCCAGACTGTTTGGGTAAATTTGTAACATTCCAAAGGAAAGTCCCTGAACTGGTGTGGTTTCCAATTACTGCCCATTTTTTACCATTAGCAACAAGCCAAATATTTGTAAAATTTATTCTGTCAGGAGTGCTTCCGTCATTATCCATATAAATCCCTTTAATCCTTAATTGTTGATTTGACATATTTTTCCATCCATCTAAAATGGCATTATCTGTAGTGACCAAGGTAAAATTTGCGGCAGTTGTGTTAAGAGTACTTCCTGTATAAGAAGAAGGTAAATCAAACTTCCCTACTGAAACCCATGAACTTCCATCATACATTTCCAACCATAAATCAGGTTTAGAGCTAGACTGACTTACCGAAGAGCTAGGATCATAAGAATCCACTTGAACAGTCACACTCAAATTATCAAAATAATAGTAGTCTTGATTGAAATTACTGTAAGTTACTGGAGTGGAATTAGTGTCTGTTGATAAAGGGGACATATAAGTTATTGTTAAAAGTCCGGCTGTCCCTGCAGTTCCAACACAAGTACCATCAGTACATTGAATTCCTCCATTTCCACCAGTTCCTGCATTGCTTGAGTAAGTAAGATAATCTGAATCAGTATTATTTCCTGGATTTTGTCCGCTTCCCGAGGCAGTGTAAGTAGATGTACCTGTAAGATAAGAGGATCCTCCGCCACCTCCTCCGGCAGCACCTTCTCCAGAAGTAGATGCAGAACCGCCTCCGCCTCCGAAGTATCCTGCTCCGCCTCCGCCTCCGCCTCCGAAGGCAGCCGAACTAGCAGCTCCACCGGCTCCGCCTCCGCCAGTTCCACCGGCTCCGCCTCCTCCAGTAGTTCCAGCATTATTATCTCCTCCTTGACCTCCTGTTAATGAAGAACCTGCAGTTCCAGAAGTTGCTCCTCCAGTTCCGGCAGCACCTCCAGCAGATTGAGTTCCGCCTAAACCAGCTCCTGCCGTTCCAGAAGCTACCCCATTACCTCCAGTAGTACCTCCTCCAACACCTCCGGCACCTCCTGGTTGACTGCCAGCTCCTGCAGAATTATCTCCGCCTCCTCCACCGGCACCTCCTGCAGCTACGATTAAAGGAGTGGTTCCCCGACTAACTTCAGTCATTCCTCCGCCACCTCCACCATCACCTGCAGCAGTGGTAGTTCCGGCAACAACTCCAGGTTGCCCTCCACCTCCAACAAGAGTATTCAGGCTTTCGCCAGGTGTTACAGAAATTGTAGAAATTGCAAAGCCTCCTCCGGCACCATTTCCACCAAAACCATTCGTAACATCGCTTCCTCCGGCACCACCAGCACCTCCTGCTCCCCAAGCCTTAACGGTCAAACTAGTCACGCCGGAAGGAACACTGAAAGAATTTGTTCCTGAAGAAGTATAAGGAGTAGTTGTAATAGTTCCAAGAGAAACAACCGAAGAACTTTGAGAAACAACAGAAGTCGAAGAATTTTGAAGTGATGCTTCAATTACATAAGTAATAACATCCCCCTCCGGATCTACCGAACCTGAAGCGTTCAAAACAATAGTGGGGTCAACAGAGACATTACAATTAGTGCTCCCCCCACAAGTTATACTTGTGGGTGCGGTTGGAGGTTGATTTGAAGTTGTGAGAGAATTTCCAAGGAAAACAAAACTGCTCTGGGCAGACTGCATTTGATAACTTTGATTAAGCCACTCTGGAGAAACAACTCCATTTGAAAGTTCCATCTGATCAATAGTTCCTGGAAAATAATACCACTGTGCTGTTCCTAAATTTGGCCAACCCCCTCCACTGTAACCTGTTCCCATATAGAAATAAGTGGTTGTGCCTTCAGGAGTGGCAGAAGAATAACTAGCAATATATTTTCCATCTAACCAAAGTGATTGATTATTCCCTGTAACCGTATAAGTTCCAAGATGCCAATTCCCATCGTTTACTGCAGTAGTACTAACAAGAGTGGTAGGATAACCTCCCGCATAAATTCCGCCTTGAAGCAAACCTGTAGTACCCACATAAAGAATAGGATCATATTGAGTTGAAGCAGTGGGAAGCTGCTGATTGTTTTCACTAAATAAAACCCCATTAGATGTAGTTTTGAACCATGTGGAAATAGTAAAGTTATCTGTGGTTAACAAATTATTTGGAAGACTCACATAATTACTCGCTCCATTAAAACTTCCTGCACCATCAATTAAACCAGAGACCAATGAAGCCCCACTATTAGTCCCATTATTCTGATTGCTAGTTGAATCAACAGTACTCAGACTTCCCCCTACATTAGCAAGATGCCAAACTCCCCTATAATTATTAGACCAGACTGCAGAAGCATTCTGGGTTGAAGTGACAGAAGTTGCATTATCATAGTATAAAGAAATTGTGGTATTTCCCGTAGAAAGATTTGTCAGAACCCACGCATCAGCATGATTTGAGGAAACACTTTCAATTTCAAATGGCAAAGCAGTTCCGGTAATATTACAAGGTGCATTCACAAATTTGACATCACTCAAATCAGGATTCATATTTGCGAGATTCGTTATATTAATGTAAGAGGGGAAATTTGTCAAAGCTGATGCTCCTGCATTAACTATTGTAACATTTGCGCAACGAAGTAAATTAGAATCATACCATGTAGGAATATAAAGAGGCATCTGTACAACTTGCCATCCTTGGACATTACTCTGGCCTGTTGTTCCCCTCTGCAAATTCAAATTAGTTGAAGTTGTTATCAAAGCGGTTCCCATTGTATTTGCATAAGTTGTTCCTCCTCCTGAATCATTAAACGAATTAATGACAAAAGATCTATTCAAAACAACTGAAGATATTGGAACATCTATATTGTTGCTGGTACTCAGATCAGTATCTCCTGCTTGAACGACTGCCCCCGGAGTCGAAATAGCATACCATTGAACTCTTGCATTTCCTGCAGCACTAGTATCTCTTGCGACTTGAAAAGCAGTGGTATTATACGGATCTGCTACAACCCCTGTATCTCTCAAACTATTTGCAGTACTGTCAAAAGAACTGGAAAAATAAAACCAAGTATCCGACAAGTTTACTGGATTTACATTTGCATATGCCAAAGTTCCAACATTTGGAATTTCCCCTTGCTGAATCGTAGAACCATCATTGAATTCAACAACATAATATGAAACTGTTCCTGCACAACTTCCAGACGAATCTCTTTGGAGATGCAGGTTTGTTGAATTTGTAACATTCCCTGTCCAAAAAATCTCATTTTCAACCGAAAGAGTTGCAACACTACAACTTCCAAAGTTCATGAACACAACAGTTCTACTGGTATTAACAGAATTTATGGGAATGTCAAAAGAAGTATCCCCCGTTCCATAAGCCTGGGTTCCATTCTGAACGTTTATTGAACCACTTTCAATAACTTGCCAGTCGATTACTGCTCCGGCAGTTGCAGAATATTGATTCAAGGTAAACCTGGTTCCATTTACCCATTGAGAATAAATTCCGGATTTATCAGGATCATCATAACTTGTACTTGCTCTTCGCGAAAGAAGAATAAACGCTCTGCTTGTATTAACAGGCGTTGCGATATTAACTGTTGTAGAAGTGCCTGTCATTGTGGTCTCTCCGCTTTGAACAACCCAATTTCCTGTTGAAGCAAAATTATGTGCATATGCTCGCACAAGATTAGCCCCTTTCTGAAAATCAAACTCTAAATTATGAACTCCTGTTGTAGAAACCTTACTGGTTTCAATAGAAGTCAAGTCGCAAGAATAATCTGGAACAAAGGCAGTGTCGCTGTTAATCCAAGTAAAGGGAATGGAAACATTTCCACATTTAACTGCTTGCAATTCAATATCCTTCCCAAAATGTGTTCCATTAACGGTTTTTATTGTAAGGTTTGCTTTCCCAGTTGTATTAAATCTAACACTCCAATACCCACCAACTATAGGATAACTTTGGGGATTCAAAACAGTGATTGAAATCGGTTGATTTGCGTTTTGAGATGATAAAAAAGGCAAAAATGCGAACATAAGCAAAACTAAAAAAAGTGCAATCCCCACAATTGCAACTTTGTAAATGCCTTTTTTATTCATCTTTCACACTCTCCTCGTCAAGTAGCTTTATTGCTTCCTCAACAACATGTGATTTGTTCCTGAATTTTCCCTCTTTTAGAAGTTTGTCAATAATTGCCATAGTCTTTTTATCAAAAGTAAAACTAGCTCTCTCTTTCATTATTCACCCCTTCTCCCCAGGAACATAGGTAAGAAGATGAAGCTTTATTTATAAATATTACTTTGTATTATAGAGTAATACTAAATAATACTAAGTATTACCCTTAAAAATAAGGAAATATATTAAAATCCAAGATTATTCTTATTAAAATGAAATTCATTCCATTTAGAAAAAGTTTGCCATTAGGATTAAGAATTATCTCCATTATTTATTATATAACTGCAATATTGTCAATATTAATTGCGCTATTAGCATTTCTAAGTCCTGGAATAATAAAAAATGTTCCTGGCTTTGGAACAAACATAGCAGCAAACCCACTCGCATTCATAATACTTGGGATAATATTCTTAATATTGTCTCCGATTTCTTTCTTCATAGCCTATGGAATTCAAAGAGTAAACAACAAAGCAAGAATCGCACTCTTAGTTTTATGTGCAATAAATGTGATTGGAGGAATAATCTCCATAATAGAGGGCTCGTACCTTAGTTCAATAAATTTAGTCTTCAACTTGTTGATCGGACTTTACATAACTCTTAACAAAAAAGTCCGAAGAGAATTTAATCTAAAAGTTTAATCCAAAAAGAGGAAACGGAAAAGGCTTTATTCTTAAAAGATTTATTAGATTAACGTAAAATTGATTATATGTGCTTCCAGAATAATCACTAACCAAAGCAAAAGCGTTCCCATTTATGAAACCCTTAAGATAAACATTCCCTGTAGCATCCTTGTAAATAGAAACATTTTGTCTCTTCCACCCATTATTCCTTGCATAGACTGAAACATTATTAGCATTTGGAATCTCGCTAGTATTAAGTCTCATATCCAGATAAATCTTATCCAATAAATTTGAATCAACATTGGAATTAATGGAAAAACTCTTGAATGCCCCATTCAAATTATTAGCTGCTTCAGAAACATTAAAGGCAACATTCTTCAAAGTGCCATTGGGATAAAATGCAATATTCTGAATATCTCCTTGATTATGAATCACATAAGGATTCCCTGAATCGATTCTAGAATATATAACTCCATAGATGTGCCTTTCTTCTTCAGGTTCGTGAGGGGGAAATAAATTGAAAAAGTTTTTTACTGTAACATTATCTTGATTTATGAGTTCTCCTCCTAACTCTGAATTAAAGATATAAACCTTTGAGTTTCCAAAGAAAGAAATGTTTGGAGCCTTAACAGAATATTCAAGATTCCCTTGACTTCCAGAAATGTTCCATCTGATAACATTATGAGTGTTACTATAATTTTCTAAAACTCCAGTAGTATTAATTATCTCAAAATCAACCGGAACAAATTCATCTAGTTCAATATTCGAAACATTTGAAGAGAAATTAAATTTCAAAGAAACATTAACTTCCTGTCCCTGAGGAATTGAACTCTCTCCGCATTTATCACATTGCAAATTCCTGCTAAAATCAACTTCCTTTAAAATTGTAAAATCCATAGAATCGCTAAAATTTTGAGTCCCGTCATTTGCAACAAGATTCCAGGAATTAGTCCCAAACTTAGCAGAAACATTCGAAGAAAAATTAGTGCAATTATTACAAAGAATAAAACTTCCAGAACTATTTGAAAGACTTAT
>CAZKAU010000037.1:0-6317 GCA_964551065.1 Candidatus Woesearchaeota archaeon
GTCAGGTCTATGCATCGACTAACAGTTCAATTCCTTGGGCAAATGTCCAATGTTTCAATTTTACCGCGAATGAGACTGGCATTGGAAGTGCTGCAGGTGAAACTCCTGGAGACACTAATTTAAAAGGGATGAATTTGACGACTCTTCAGGCGATGTTTAATATCTCTACAAGAGATGATGATAGCATTGACAAGACTTTTAACAGAACAGGTGCAGGTGCACATACGAACTTTTATACTGCAAATCTTCAGTTTAACAGTTCAGAATGTCAAACAACATCTGTTTACGACAGTACTGGAACAAATGTTACAGGTCATTTTGAAGAAGTGATTCAGTATGAGCCAACGACTAATAGTGTTATCTGGACATCATTGTTGAATGAAGATCTTTTAGGTTTTGACCAAAGAACTCACGACTTTGAAATGCTTGTCCCTGAAAATGGACACGGCACAGATACGTCTACGACAACCTATTACTTTTACCTAGAGATACAGTAAGGCCCGAATTTATTTTTGTATTTGTGGGGCCTTATTGGAATTTATAGTTTCCACACTCAAAGCAAATGGAAGATAAGAAAAAGACAGATGAGAAAAAAGAAGGTGAACGCTTTGTTAAAGCGATTGTTCTTGTAGCTTTTGCACTTCTGTTTGTTTATCTTATTCCTTTGATAAGCTCTGCTGCAGGAGATCCTGCAGGAATAGACCAGATTCAGTCGGTTTCTAATACAACTAAGACTGCAGCTTCGGCGGCTATGGTAAATATTTCTGGAGGATACATTAATGTGTTTAATATTACTGCCCGTGTTCAGGATCCAAGATGGAAGGGTTTTGTCGGAAATGTTACCGGAAGTTTTACTCTAGATGATTCCACAGGTTCTACATTGTATGATTGGCAGCTTTCAAGTTTAACAGGAAGAATTTTTGCTACAAGGAATGATACCTCTTTGAATTGGGCAAGTATAGAATGTGCTAATCTTACCACTCTTAATGCTGAGGCGAATGCATTAAACCTTTCAAACCCTGACGATACACTAAATAAAACTTTTAATCTTACTGGGACCCACAATGCATTTTATGTGGGATCTGTTCCAATTCTTGCAAATACCTGCCCTACTCTTAATACCTATTCTAATAGCGCTCCTCAAGACACTACCTTTGAAGAGATGGCGTTGTATTCAGATCCTAGTATTATTTATGCGACGATCATGGAGCAGGGAGCAGTAGGCTATAATGGGGATCGTTATGATTTCCAGGAAATTGTTCCAGAAAATGGAACCCCTGGGTTTTCGGGTTCTACGCCTTATTACCTGTACATAGAGTTAGGAAATTAATAAAATGGTAAAGGAAAAAAAAATTGGAAAATTTAGCGGTATTATAAGCTTGGTTTTATTAGAGGTATTTCTGTTTTTTATTATTCTTTCGGCTTTTGGGAATTTTGTAGGCGGGCTTTCTGGAGGAAATGTGACCGTTCAGACAACTCTTCGAGTTGGAAATGTTTCTCCTGAGATTTTGAATCTTACAGTGGATAATTACCAAAATGTAACTCTTACTGCAAATGATACTACTAATGTAAGTTGTCAAGGACTTTTGAGAGACTGGAATGGGGATGGGAACATAACTAATGTTACTGCTGAGTTTTTTATGCCCGGGAGTGGAGGAACATATGGGGGACCTAATGATAATAATTACCATTATGTTAATAACAGTTGTTTGATAAATTATTCCTTCGGAAGTTGGAATGGAATGACCGATACGCAATATCTTGCTTTAGCTACATGTAATTTCAGTGTTTTGTATTATGCAGATCCGGGGACATGGAATTGTACTATGTTTGTCGATACTTTATCAGGATTGAATACTACTGGGACAAATACCACTACTGTGAATCAGCTTTTGGCAGTTGGACTCCCAGACTCGATAGATTATGGTTTAGTAAATGCAACTTATGTTTCTGATGAAAATGATACTAATGTTACAAATATGGGAAATACTCTTATTAATCTTAGTCTATATGGATATGGAGCCAATCCCGGAGACGGGACTGCTATGATGTGTCAGGTAGGGGCAGGTCCAAGTCCCAATATTTCCATAGATTATGAAAAGTATAATCTTACTGTGGCCCATCCTGTAGGAGTCTCGCTAACCCAGTTTGAAACGAATTATACTAACCTTACTAGCGGTTATGTTGTTAAAGACTTTAATTTGAATTATAGACAAAATGATGCTCAACAGGGAACAGATGACACCAATGCAACTTATTGGAGGATTTACGTTCCTAATGGCGTTGCGGGGAACTGTAGTGGATATGTAGTATTTGGTGCTGCTGTAGCTCCTGGAAGTTAATTGTTTTTCTATTTAAGAAAAGTTTAATAACGTATTCTTTCTTTTTTGACTATGGATTTTAAGGAGAAGTATCAGCTTGTTTCTAGAAATCTTCAAGAGATTATTGGAGAAGAAGATTTGAAGAAGTTGTTGAAAGGGAAGAAAAAACCTGTTGTTTATATTGGAACTGCTCCTACAGGTAGGCCTCATGTCGGGTATTTTGTTTGGGGTTTGAAAGTTGCTGATTTGTTAAAAGCAGGTTTTCATGTTAAAATTCTTTTAGCAGATTTGCATGCAGTTTTGGATAATGTTTCTTGGACAATCATAGATAAGAGGTATGATTATTATGAGGCAATAATTCCCTTGATGATATCTGCTCTTGGCGCAGATATTAAGGAGCTGGAATTTGTTAAGGGTTCTGAAATGCAACTTTCTCCAGAATATATGTATGATGTGTTAAAAATGTCGAGCATAGTTTCTGTAAGAGATTCCAAAAAAGCAGCTGCCGATGTTGTCAAGAATATTGAGGGCGATAATGCAAAACTTTCTGGTTTGATTTATCCTTTAATGCAAGCTGTTGATGAAGAATATTTGAAGGTGGATTGTCAATTGGGAGGGGTAGACCAAAGAAAAATAATGGTTATGGCCCGAGAAAATCTTCCTAAGATCGGATATAAGTCCAGAATAGAGTTAATGAATCCAATGCTTCCAGGTTTAATCGGAAAGAAGATGTCTTCTTCAGATGGAGCTAAATCAAAAATTGATTTGCTTGATGATGAGAAAACCGTAAAAGAAAAACTTAATGGGGCTAATTGTGTTGCCGGGGATTCCGATAATGGGATAATGGCTTTTGCCAAGTTTATTCTTTTTGTTATCAAGGCAGATAAAAAAGAAAATTTTGTAATTGAAAGGCCTGAAAAGTTTGGAGGGAATCTGGAATATAAGGATTACGAAAGTTTGGAAAAAGATTTTATTTCTAAGAAGCTTCATCCTCTTGATTTAAAGAATGCTGTTGCGAAAGAAATCTCAAATATTCTGAAAACAATACAGAAGAAGAGAAAAGAATTAGAAGAATTGGCAAAGAAAGCTTACAGTTGATTATCTAGTTTTGAATTCCACAATATCCAGATCTTTCATCTTATGTTTGAGACCTACTTTTTGTCCGGGAAATTTGCTGGAAGGTCCCCAGATCCTAGTTTCTCTAATGGTGGAAGAGAATCCTTTTAGGATTTTTTCTGCAACTTCTTTGACAGTGGATCCTGGTTCGAGAATTAAGGGCCTCTCTTTGTTAGCTTCTTTTCCAGGTTCTTTTGTATATACTCTTATTTTTCCAAAACCTCTAAACATTTTGTCTTTAAGTTCTTGGATGTTCTCTTTGTTTTTTACGGAGATCATAACAAAGTTGTATCTTTTGCTTTGAAGTGTTGCGAAGGTTTTTCTCTTTTCGTTATCGTTTAGCAAATCCGCCTTATTGAAAGCGACAATTTGTATACCTCTAGATTTATCGAGTTCTGATCTTATCTTTGGAATTTGTTCAATTTTTGTTACAACCATAATAATGACATCTGCACTATTGACAATTCCTTTGTCATAATATTCTGATTCAATTGCGGGCACATCAATTAGTTGAACTTTGCTTCCTCTGTAGTCCATCATTCCAACCAAGGGTTCTTTGGTGGTAAATTCATAATCTGCTATTTGAGGATTAACATTTGTAAGTATGTTTAAGAGAGAAGATTTGCCTGTGTTTGTTTCTCCTATAATTACAGCTTGCATTTCTTCTTTTTTTATGCTTTGTTTTGAAGATTTTCCTGATTTTTTGTTCTTATCTTTTTGTTCGAGCAATTTTTTCAGTCTTGTTTTTAACTGTGCCCGGAGATTTTCTGCTCCCTTATGCGCAGGGGCTAAAGAAATCATTTTCTTTAATTTTTCAATTTTGTCTTCAAGAGTCTGAGCTACGAGGTATTCTTTTTCTGCTGCAAGATATTCTGGGTGTGCATTAATTGGCATTTATTTTGCGAATTCCTTTATTATTTTTAGATATTTCTCATTCAATCCTCCAAGGCGGAAGATTATGATTTTTTTGAATCCTTCTTTTTTGCAAAATTCCAAATCTTTTTCAAGATTTTCCGGGGAAAGAATAGGTTCGTCTCCCATAATTCCTATCGCTATTGCCCCCAAACTCACAGGGGATTCTTTATTGTATTTTCCTTTTTGGATAAAATTTTTTGTCTTTTTCATCCACCATTTCGAGAATGTGCTTGTGTAAAACATTATGCTCCTTTCATAATCAATATCATAATTTAATCCAATTAATCTAAGAAGATTTTGAATGCTTATCAAAGGAGATTCAGCAGTAGTCACCCTCGATTTGTTTCTTTCAAGAAAATCTCTGATTATCTTTTTGTTTTTCCCAAGATGAGGAAGATTTTTGAAAATGTAATCGATTCTTCTTAATGGCAGTTCCAAATCTATGAGAAGGGGATTTTTAATGGAATCAAGTTCTTCAAAAATTTTGATAAGGTCCCTAGTGTTTGAGAAAGGAGAAATCCAGTAAGAATTTGGGATTATGGGCCAGTAAGCAACTTCCGCATTCTTCTTTATTTTTTTGATTTGCTTTTCCAGATTTTGAAATTCTTCAAGAGATTTTGCAGCTACGAAAATTCTTGTTTTCCATTTTACAAGTTTCAGTTTTTCAAGATTTTCTTTTGTAGGGAATTCTTCATAAAAGTCAATTTGCATATATCTTTTAAAGTCAGGTATATTAAAAATTTAATGGAACGCGATGAAATAATAGAGAAGATAATTCAGAAAAAGGAGTTTTCAGAGTTGCCGAAGGCTGATATTTTGAAGGCTTTTGAAAAGTTTGACAATGAAAGGTTTTCGGATGAGGAGAAAGTCAAGAAAACCCGCGATTTTCTCAGAAAGGCGTTTTCGGGTTTTTCAGGACAGAAGCTTCTTGTTTACAAGGACAAGTCTGCTGAAGAGGTTCTTATGAAACATCTTTCTACGCGAGAAAGATATGAAAATTATGAAGTTATTTATGAAAGACTTTTGAAAAATTTTCCCAAGGAAATAAGTGTTCTAGATTTAGGATGCGGAGTTAATGGATTTGCATATAATTTTTTTGAGAAAGTTGGAAAGAAAGTGAATTATGTTGGAATTGAGGCTGTTGGGCAACTCGTTGAATTAATGAAAAGGTATTTTGAGAAAGAGAAGCTGAAAAACTCCAAGGCGATTCATATGAGTCTTTTTGAAATTGAAAAATTAAAAGAGATGATTGAAGATTTCAAGAGACCAAGAGTTTTGTTTTTGTTTAAGGTAATCGATTCTCTGGAGAAGGTTGAAAGAAATTATACTAAAGTTTTATTGAAAGAGATTGTTCCTCTTGCAGATAAGATAGTAATAAGTTTTGCCACTGAATCTTGGGCGAGAAGAAGAAAGTTTTTTGCAAATAGGAAATGGCTTATTGATTTTATCAGAGATAATTGGCAATTTACAGACGATTTTGAAATTGCTGGAGAAAGGTATGTAGTGTTTGAGAAATAACAATCTTTTAAAACTAAACCTGTTTTTAGAAATTATAAAATGGAATTCAAAAGAAAGATTCTCGATAACGGAATGACGATTTTGTTTGAAAAAAGAGATGTACCTGTGGTTAGCGTTGCCTTTGCGGTCAAGGTTGGGGGAATAAATGAAACAGAAGATGAAAAGGGAATCTCACATTTTATTGAGCATATGCTTTACAAGGGAACTCCCACGAGAAATTCCAAGAAGATTGCAGAGGAAATAGAAAACAATGGTGGAGAGTTGAATGGTTTTACTTCTGAGGAGATTACCGCTTATTGGTGTAAGATGCCATCACAGCATTTGAAAGTTGCCTTGGAAGTTTTGGGAGATATGGTAAGGAACCCTATTTTTGATAAAGAAGAATTTGAGAAGGAAAGAAAAGTTATTTTTGAAGAAATTAAGATGTATCATGATAATCCTCGAATG
>CAZKAU010000038.1:0-6307 GCA_964551065.1 Candidatus Woesearchaeota archaeon
GAGATCCTGATTCTCTAAGTTTTTCTGCAGTTTCACGCTGGAACTCATAAATATTTGTCATAATCTCACGTGCTCTTTCATGGTCTTCCGGATTCATTTCTTTCCCCCTTCCCTGTCTATTCTTTCTGTCCTGATACTTGAATTCAGATTCAGGAGGGGAATAAAATTGACTTCCTATTGGATGGTATCCCATAAAACCATGACTTGGATTTGTCCTGTGTCTTGCAAATTGTCTTGGGTCTGTAAACACTGGGGCTTTTGTTTCAAATGCTAACTCAGCCATTTCGATAGGACTTGTATGTTTGTCTCTTATCAAAGAATCTACAAGTCTGGCATTTTCATTTTTTTTGACAGTGCCTTCTCCGTAACTTGTCCTTGCCGCTTCAGCAAGCGAATCATCATTTCCCATGTAGTCAATAACTTGGAATCCTCCATGGTCCAATACTTTTTGATTTAGAAAAAGAATCTCTTCAAGTTCTGGAACAACAACCCTTCTTGTTTCCTGAGGAGACCATGCTGCTGGGCTTAATTCTGGGTCCACAACAGCATCATCATTAGGCATTGTAATTTCTACTTTTGAATGTTCTGAAGTCAGAGCTTTCCAAGTATAAGGTGCGACAGAATTTGCAATTCTTGCAATTTCTTCCAAGTATTCCTTGCCAAAGTGAGCCTCATCACGATTTATCCATCTTTTGTAGAAGTTTGAGAGGTCAACAGCATCAATTTTCCAGAAGAACCTTGTGTCATTGTCTATTCCAAGTCCTGCTCTTGCAAGTTCCCTAGCCATATCCAAATCTTCTACAAGTTCACGATATCCTTCATAAGCTTTCCTTCTTGATTTATTAAAGAGTCTAGAAATTTTCTTTGCTTTTTCAAGAGCAATACCATATTCTGCAACATCATCCTTCTCTTCATCCGGAGTGAGATGAACTTCGTTTATCAGTTTTTTAACGTCAGGAGAAACCGAACTGTCAAGCATCTGAGAATATCTCCCAGAATATTCGTTTACACTTACAGAAGGTTCATAAACAAAAGCCAATGCTGTTTCAATAGGAACCTGCATTCCAAATTTGAACTGTACAAACCTCATAGGCTCGTCAATTCCATGATAGGACAAATAATCAAAAAGGGTCCTTTCAGTTATTCTTCCTGGAAAAATGTCTCTTCCGTGACCCGCTGTTGCAACTCTTTCAACTAAGCCGTCGCCACCCATATAATCGACAAGTTCTATTGTTCCGTGGCCATTAACAAAATGTTCGCGATATAATTCATTTTCTCCGCCCTGAGAAACATATCTCTTAGTGAGATTAATTCCAAACGGATTAATGCTGTCCTCTTTTGACATCAGTTAATTTATTGACTCTTCTTTATAAAAAAGTATATAGTGGAAAATATAAATTAAGGTTCTTTGTCTTATTCTGCGGTTTGATTTGAATGATCCCGGATATATTTTTTGAAAAAATAATCCGGTTTTTCTTCCTGTTGTGAGAGATTCCATTCTGGACCAATTTTTGGAAATTGATATTTTCCTTTAACATATATTCTTGCAGTTGTCAAATCCAAATGAGTTGCTCTGGTTAATGCTTCGTTTATTATTTCTCTGTCTCCAAAAATGTAAACATTATCAGAACCATCTCTTTCAAGACAATCCAATGCGTTTTCAAGACTGTTAAAGGCCTCTGCACTAAGAAACCTTCCTTCCCTTTTCAGAGGAGAGATTACTATGCCTCTTGTCCTTTCCATTACAATAGCATCCTCCAAAACAGAATCGCGGTTTATTATAGAATAATAAAGAGGCCCTGACATTATGAGGGTATTTCCTCTTACGGCTTTAGCTATTCTTCTTTCAGCTTCGGGCATATATCTTGCAACAAGGTGGTCGTCCAACAAATCTCCATTGTTTGAAATCGGCGCGATTAATGTAATTTCCATTTTGATGTTGAAGGTTGAAGATAATTGTTTATAAAAGTTTTGCACCAAAAATAAATTTTCCAAAAATCTTAAAAATATCCTAAAATTTTTGCTTTTATGGAAAGTTATCAGCTCATTGCAAGCCTTTTCCCTTTAATGAATGAAGGAAGCGAGGAATCTCTTGATATGATTCGTGATGTTTGCAAAAGTCATCCATGTCCTGTTGTGAGGCATGAAGCAGTTTACTGTTTAAGTGAAGTTCCTTCAAAAGAATCTGTGGAATTTCTCAAGAAAATCCTGGAAGAAGATTCTGATCCCCTTGTTAAACATGAAGCGCTTGTAAGTCTTGGAACTATCGGGAAGGAAGATTTAATTCCCTCTATTAAAGAATACACAAAACATGAGAATACAATAGTTTCTGATTCTGCACTTGTGTCAATTCAGAGAATCCAGGATTATTTTGATTATGAAAATGAGGTAAAGAAAAATCCTGCAGTTTTTATTGAAGAGTTGAAAGACTTTTCTCCCGAAAACCAAAACAGGAGAATTCAAATTATTTTTCAACTTATGCTTCTCGGAGCCAGAGGAGATAAAGGTGCAGTTGACGCAATTTACTTTTCTCTTGTAAACGACCCTTCAGAAGTTGTGAGGCATGAAGCGGGTTATGCTCTCGGAGAAGTCGGAACAGAGTATGCTGTTGAACTTATGGCAAAGGCACTTGAAACAGAAAAGTCTCCTGTTGTAAAACATGAGGTTCTTTTTGCATTGGGAACTACGGGAAGAAAAGATGCTTTGCCTGCAATTGAGAGATATTTGAATTCTGAAGAATATATTGTAAGAGAATCTGCAAAAATAGGAAGAGATAGAATAACAAAATTGGAAAAGCCTTATTCAGGAGTTAGGGAAGGTTTAGAGATAAATAATTAGAAAATTTATTCCTTCATTTCTATCTTAATATTAACGTTCTTTGGTATCTTCATTCTCATAATGTGGTGAAGAACCTTTTCGTTTGCAGGAACATCAATCAATCTTTTGTGAATTCTCATTTCAAAATTGTCGAAAGTTGCTGTTCCGTCACCGCAAGGAGATTTCCTTACATTGATTTTGAGTTTCTTTGTTGGCAGGGGCACAGGACCGCTTATTGTAATTCCTGATTTATCAGCTATTTCTCTAATAGAATCACAGATAATGTTAAGCATTTCTATGTCCGGGCTGTTCAGCTTTATTCTTGCTTTTACCATGAAAATATATTCTGAAATTAGTTTAAAAATGTTGCCATTATGCATATGGCTTCTTAAAGGTAAATTAGAATTTTTTAAATATACTAAATGGTCCTTTCCTCTGCGAAAGGCGCTCTAACTGAGAGGCATTTTCCTTTGCCGCCTTATATCCTATTTCTATTGCCTGATTTGCCTTATTGAAGTTTTGTATCTTTATTTCTTCAAGAGGAGGAGAGATAATTATGGAATTTTTTGGGTTTTGGAATATATTTTCCAAAGGCACCGAGGTTATCATTACATATGTTTTTAGAAGAGTTTCAATTATATTTGGAACCTCTTTTGAATTTTTTTCGGAAACCGCACTTTCATAAACCTTGTTTTTTATTTTTTCAGCTTCCAGGTTCACTGCAATAATTGTATCTGCGCCTTGATTTTCCATTATTTGGACAGGGAGATTGTCAAGGACTCCTCCGTCGACAAGAACTCTATCTTTATTTATTACGGGCATAAAGATTCCCGGAATGGAGATACTAGCCCTTACAGCTCTTGCCAAATCGCCTTTGTTAAAAACAACTTCTTGAAAATTGTTGAGATCGCATGCAACAACAAATAAGGGTTTTTTCAAATCAGAGAATTTTTTTTCTTCAAACAGTTCTCTAAAATAAGATTCTATTTTGTCGCCCTTAATCAGCCCTTTTCTTGGAGCGCCTATATCAAAAAGAGATTTGAATTTCGTCTTTTTTACTAAGGATTCTATTTCTGATGCTTTATATCCAAGGCAATGCAATGTTCCGATTACAGCACCAATGCTTGTTCCAGAAACATAGTCAACATGAATATTTTTTTCTTCAAGAAATTTTAGAACGCCTATATGGGCTAAACCTTTGGCACCCCCTCCACCCAAAACAAGGCCTATTTTGTTTTTGAACATCCGGTTGAATAGGCATAAGCACTTTTAAAGTTTCACGAACATGAAAATGCTTAAATAAGCTAATCTTTTGGATTTTTTATGCAAGAAAATTCAACATTATCAATAATACACCAGTATGGGGTGGGAGATTTGGAAAGTTTACTCAAAGGAGATATAGAACCAGGTCTATTTTCTACAAATTTGCCGACAGCGAAAAATATTTTAATTGATTCCGAAAATTATAGAAATCCCAGAGCAACTAATCTTCTGGGAGTTTATAGAAGATATGTTGTCGGAGATTATTCCGAAGCAGAGTCTATGTTGGATAAACCCCTTAATCCTGTGGATGATTCTATGATGCCTCACCCAGAGTTAGTTCATGTTGCATATGGGGATAAGATGCCTATAATAAAAATAGAAGTTTTTTCGGAAGAACTTTTCGATGAAAGCAAAACAAGGTTAAAATTTTCTCATTATGGGGAAATTTATACAGAAACACTTGAATTCGAAAATCTTCTTGAAAGTGTCAGAGAAGAAATTGAAAAACAGTCTTTGGGAAATCATCCGGGGGTTAGAGGTACAATCGATTTTGGGATGAATCTTAGAAATATGAAGGAAATGTCAGGATTAAATTCTATAGAGTACAGGTTATTTTCAATATTTAGTGGATTTATAGAGTTGTATAAGAGAGGGACGATGAATTAAGCTCTTATCTCTTCCAATCCTGCTCTTATCTTATAATTATCAAAAATTTTTTGCCATTCCCTCATAGTTTCATAAAGTAGAGGATTTCTTTTGTAGATAACACTTTTTATCCATTTGCCTTCATTATCTTTATTGTAAATGTCAACCTCATCAATCTTTCCATCAGGCATTGCATTTTCATCAAATGAATCGTATCCGATATCTTTTATTACATATACTGTTCCTGTAGGCTCTGTTATTTTCATAATGTCTGCATTGTATCCTTCCGACATAAAACCAGAATTATCCATTACCATAAATCCCCTGGATTTGTCTGGGTTCATAGATACCCTTGAATATTCCACTGATTCGTGAATGCCGTCCCCATTGCCCCGAAATTTATATACGATTGCAACGTCTCCTTTACTATCTTGTCTAAAATCCAAAGAGTAATCTGATTTTCTTTGGCTTACATTAGAATCTTCCTGGGCATGAATTGGGGACAGAGCTAAAGCTGTTCCAAGAACAATTCCTGCAAGTCCTCCTAAAAACTTCTTTCCATTCATTGGATTCAGGGCAAATCATTGTTTAAAAGTATTACTATAACTGTAACGAAATCGGATAATTGAAACATTTTTATAGTAAGTCTATTTAATTTGGAAAAAGATGGTTGAGCAAATTTTTATTCAGTTGGCGGCGATTCTTGTTGTTGCTTTTGTATTATCTTATATAAGCCGTGCATTCAAACAACCATTGATTCTTGGTTACATTGTTGCAGGAATATTCTTGAGTCCTTTCATCATTAATCTCGGAGCAAGCACAAACATCATTAAGACCCTCTCTGAATTCGGGGTTGCATTCCTTCTTTTCATTGTTGGGCTGCATATGAATCCTAAATCTATCAAAGAAGTTGGGTTAAGTGCTCTGCTTATTGGACTTGCTCAAATGGTTTTGACATTTGCAGCAGGATTTTCTGTTTCCTTTTGGGCAATAAATCTTGGACTTTCAAATTCGATTTACATAGGAATTGCAGTAGCATTCAGCAGTACTATTATTGCGATGAAACTGATTTCTGACAAGGGTCACCTTGATTCTCTTTATGGAAAAATTTCTATCGGTGTTTTAATTATTCAGGACGTTGTCGCTATGGGTGTTTTAATGGTTATCTCGTCAATGTCTTCGGGACAGGGCTTAGGAAGTTTTGCCTTGACAAGTGTTCTCGGAGGATTAAGTTTAGTGGTTGTACTATTCTTGTTCGGGTTTACCTTACTTCCAAAGATAACCAGAGGAATTGCAAAATCTCAGGAGTTGTTGTTCCTTTTCTCAATTACTTGGGCCTTTGGAATTGCTGCACTATTCGGAATAATTGGATTCTCTGTAGAAATAGGCGCTTTAGTTGCAGGGATCCTTCTTTCGGTTTCTCCTTATGGTCCTGAGATTGGTTCAAAGATAAGGCCTCTGAGGGATTTCTTCCTGATTTTGTTCTTTATAATTTTAGGGCTTAACGTTGAAATAGCAAACATAATGAGTATTCTTTATATCTCTCTGATACTTTCGGCAATTGTCCTGATTTTGAAACCTC
>CAZKAU010000039.1:0-6197 GCA_964551065.1 Candidatus Woesearchaeota archaeon
CATGATATTTTACTTCCGAGTTCTCCAGAAGGAACGGATGAAAGAGCAGATGAAGTTTTTGTAAGAATTGCAAAATTCATTGATGATATCTTAGTCCGCTTTTACAAACAGGAACCTTTTTACAATGTTAGGACAAGAGATGATCTCATTGGTAAGCTGGGTGTTTGTATGGCCCCTCATAATTGCGCAGGAGTTATTTCCAGGATTATTGGTTTTTCTCAAGCTCAAGGATTATATGCCAGTCCTTATATGCATGCAGCTATCAGAAGAGATTGTGACGGGGATGAGGTTGCAGTAATGCTGCTTATGGATGTTCTTTTGAATTTTTCAAAGAAGTTCCTTCCAGGGCACAGGGGCGGAACCCAAGATGCTCCTTTAGTTTTGAATGGAAAAATAAGTGCGGGAGAAGTTGATGACCAAATTTTGGATTTGGAAGTTCTTAGTAATTTTGAGTATCCTTTAGAACTTTACAAGGCTGCCGAGAGTAGGAAACATTCTTCGGAGATTAAAATACCTAATATAAAATTGATTTTGAAAGAAGGAAAAGACCCTTTTAGAAATCTGGGATTTACTCATGATACTACGAATTTTAATGAGGGCATTACCTGCTCTTCTTATAAGACTCTGGGAACAATGCAAGAAAAGGTTCAACACCAAATGGAACTTGTTGAAAAAATAAGGGCGGTAGATACAGTCGACACTGCAAGACTCATAATTGAAAGACATTTCATAAGAGACCTTAGAGGTAATCTCAGAAAGTTTTCAATGCAAGAATTCAGGTGTGTTGGTTGCAATGAAATAATCAGAAGACCCCCCCTTACAGGAAGGTGTCCGGTTTGCAGAGGAAAATTAATATTTACTGTTAATGAAGGAGGGATTAAAAAATATCTTGAACCTACATTAAATCTTGCAGAGAAATATAATCTTTCAACATATCTTCATCAGAATATTGAATTGATTAAACGATATGTAGACAGTGTTTTTGGAAAAGAACCCGAAAAACAAGAAAGTCTGAGCCAGTGGTTCTGATTTTACATAAAACCTTATAATTTTGAAAATCTTCTAAGTTTACCCATGAATAATTTAGAATCCAAAATTTTCTCCAGGAAGGAAGAATTGAGAAGAAAAATCCCAGGCATAACCCAATGGATAGAGACCCTTTCAAATTCTTTAAGGAATAAAATTGAAGGAAATTTTAGGTCTATTTTAGGTCCTCTGGAAATTCTTCACGCCGTTCCAGATTATCTGGAATATATTGTTCCGGTTCTCGCTAAAGATAAAAAAGAAAATAATCAGGTTATGTCTCTTCTTTATGCATATGTGAATTTGTTTTTGCGAGGAGAAGTTATTCCGAAGATCTCCAGAAATGATTTTTTTCGGCCTTCACTTCTGGGAAAATCTATAGCTATTCTGGAAGACACCAAATCTATGGTAGAGAAACTTTACAATGAATATTACCATACAATTTCACCCAAAACCAAAGACGCTTTTTCGGGATTGGGTATTGTTAAGATGGCTACGGTTTATCCCGTTGAAACATCTGTTAATGAAACCGTTCCTTTTTTTGAAAAATATCGTGAGATAAAGAGGGCAGAATATCTGGCTGTTTTTAAGAAAATTTATTCTCGTCTGGAAAATCATACTAGGTTTAACCACCTCTCTGGAGAAGAGAAAGCTAAAATGATCATGAAAAATTCAGCCCTTGTTTATGATTTAGATTTTGCAAAAAAATCTATTTTACCTGAAATTGGAAAAAGTGAGGAAGAGATTGAGACCAAACTTGATTTCTTTTTTAGAAGTTAAATAAATATAATATTATCGTCGGTATTAGTAAACAACCCATCATGTTGGTTCTTCTGACCTTTAGAGAAATACAATAAAGACCTGTTAATGTTGAAACTGCAAAGACCATAAAACCCAGAATACCTGAAATTAAGACTACCACTATTGAAAGGACGATAAGTGTTGATACGGAGATGTAAAGATAATTTATTTCTTCAATTATTTTTGAAAAAGTTTTTGCAAGAAATTTTGTCAGATAAAAAGATATAAATCCAGAGATTAAGATTATTATGAAAAGCAGGATTAAAAGATTCATTGAAAAATTTCCCAGTATTTGTTGAAGTGCTGCAGCTGCTCCAGTTCTAGTTTTGGAGATAAGGTAGAGGGAGATAAATGAAAAGCCCATAACTAATGTGTTTGTCGCTCCCAACAAAACCAAGAATTGTTTTCTTTTCATTTTTTTAAGAGAAGATATTTTGCTTCCGAGAACTGCTGCTTGCCCACTTCCTAGTCCGGGAAGAAAACTGCAAAGAGGTGAAGCAATTAATGCTCCCACTAATGGACGTATAAATTTTACTTTAGGAATAGTGATTATTTGTTTTGGAATTTTTGGTTTGGATCTTATGCTTGTTATCAACATAGAACTTCCAAACAAACCACTTAAAAGAGGAAGAAGTGGCTGATTCAAGGAAGGGATTTTGAGAATTATTTCTCCAAGAATTCCTGTCAAAATTAAAACAAACAATGCAGTGAATTTTTTCTTTTCGAATAAGATTAATATTAGCGAGGCAATAATTAACAGATAAGGAATCCCTATTTTTATGAAATTATAAATATGAGGAATAAGAAAAATAGACGGTATTGAAATTACTAACAACAGGAAAATTGCTGCAAGGCTCCCATAAGCAGTGAGCAAAACAGCTTCATATCCTTTTCCTTGTTTAAGCATTCTGTGTCCCGGCAAAACAGACAGGACCGAGTCTTCATCAGGACATCCAAGAAAAACGGAAGGAATGAAATCTACAAATGTTTGGGTTATTGCCATTGAGACAATTAATGCTGCAGTATAAAGAGGATTTATTTTTGCAAGAATTGATGCAGATGCAGAGATTATGAGTACCCCTATTAGATTGATATGTATTCCCGGAATTAGGCCGGCAATTGCTCCCAGAACGATTCCTATTGCTACTGACAAAATCAATTCAAATAGCATTATTATCTTCGAGGTTTTTGGAAATAAATAATTATCTTTTTTGGGTTTTTAGGAAATCTTTATTAACATTCTTGTTGAATTTATAGAATGGGCAAGAAGAGGGAAAAAGGCGTATTAGAAATAGCCAGAAGGGAGCTTGCCAAAGAAAAAAATGAAACTATAATCCTTTATTTTTTATTGGGATTAACTTTCATCAGTGTCTCTTTGCTTTTGCTCGTTTTATCTTCAAGGATTATCAGTTCAGGATATGTTTCTTACATAGACAGTCAGGCCGGAACAATCACGGAAGTTAATCTTTACAGAAAGATTCCTACAGACTATTGGCATGGAATTTACGGGTTAGCTCTTGGCGTCACAGGATTTAACGAGACTCTTTATACTTCGGTAGATAGCGGCACTATAACCAGACAAGATTTATTTTTTAGCTGTATTGAACCAGGTGCTGTTGGAGGAAATGAAGTTTATGCTTCCACTTCTCCGAATGTTGATTTCAATAATTTAACTCCTGCAGATCCCCATTTGGTGGACTTATTCACCGGATGTAATAATAGCATATACAATCCAGATCTTGCAACCAATCATATTGATTGCGCAACCAATACTTTTACTCACAACATGAGCATTCTTGTGGGAACCCAGAATATTTCAGGAATTCCTTCTGCATACACTTATAGGTTTGACGGGAATAACACTGTTTTTGATTTGGGTCTTTTGACGGACGGAACACATCTTGTTTATGTTACCCACATCGAGGGAATTCAGAAAGGCTACAGTTCAGATAAGACAGTTAATTACCAAATGATTCTTCCCTCTAATCCAAATAATCTTACCACCTATTATTTCTTTACAGATCCTAATGATAAATGTCCGACAGGTTCTTTTGGAATTACGATAAATTCGACTCTTTATGGTTATATTAAGGATGAGAATGGGAATCCAATACCAAATGCGACCGTTTCGGTAGCAGGTTATACTAAAGAAACTGACTCTCAAGGATTCTATAATGTAACTTTTCTTGCTACGCCTGGAGTACATAATGTTTTTGCAACTTCTCCAAGTTATGACCCCTTTATAGGAAACATAACAACTAATTCCAGCTATTATGTTGTTCCTCTTAATCTAACTCTTTTTGCAAAAACCCCTGGGTTAAATCAGACTTTGCACCCGACCGTTTCAGGTTATGTAACAGACGCAAGCACAGGAGGAACCCTTGCAGAAGTTAAGATTTATTTGGGAAATGCTATTGCGACAAGCAATCTAGATGGGTCTTATTCTATTTCACCTGTTCTTCCAGAAGGACAAAATCCTATTGCAGGTGTAAAACAAAGTTATGAAAATTATTACGATGTTCTTAATTTTAGTCAGAATACTTCCACCATTTCTTACAACTTCTCAATGATTCCTGCGGCACTAAACTATCCATATCAAACAGGCCCCTATACTCAACCTCCTCAGCCTCCAGTCAAAGTTCAGGGACAAGATTATTGGATTAGTACCAGTAGTATTGATGTGCAAGTTAAGAAAAATACTTTCTTAGACCAGAAAATAAGCATATATAATTTTAGGACAAGCCCTATGAATGTTGTTTTCTCTTTGCCTCCTGGCGTCGGTGATTATTTGAAATTAAGCCAGTCTTCCGTAACTATTCCAGGAAATTCTTTTGGAGATGTTATTCTCACAATTTATGGAACAAGGCCTCTAGGAACTTATACAAGCACCCTTACTCTTTCAGGGGATGTAACTTCTCAGATCCCCATAAAAGTAAAAGTTGTGGATAATAATTTTCCGGTGGAGACTCTTCTTTCCCAGATTCAACTTTTCCAAAATCTTGTAAATCCTGGAGGCAATCTAACTTATAGATTAAATCTTCAAAATCTTTTGAGGGGTCAGAGCTATCAATTATTTTTTAACACCAGCATAAGAGATGCTAATGGGAAGGCCTATTCCATTCAACAAAGTCAAGCTGAAATCGGAAATTCTCTTACTTTGATTAAGAGCATCCATGTTCCAAAAGATGCTCCAGAAGGAGATTATACTTTAGATATAGCTATTAATTATCTGGGCTCTTCTGCAGGAGTCACGGCTGCATTTAAAGTTCAGAAGCCGCTCTATCTTTTTGCAATTTTAGGAATCCCTCTTTGGATATACTTTGTAATTATCTCTTCCATTAGTTTTGTATTCCTTAACTTTTTCCTTTACAAAGTTTACAAACGTAAGAAGCAGAGATACAGTATCAAATTAGATTATGGTTCTCTTCCAAAGCCCGGGGACAGGGTTGTTAAACTTGGTCTTGTTGCAGAAACTAAGAAGCCCGCTTATTATGAAATTGATAAACTTACAACTCACGCCATCGTCGCAGGTGCTACAGGTATGGGTAAATCCATCTCTGCACAAGTTGTAATAGAAGAGGCTCTTTTGAATAATGTTGCGGTTATCGTTTTTGACCCAACTGCACAATGGAGCGGTATGCTTAGAAAATGTACAGATAAGAAAATGTTGGCCTATTATCCAAAGTTTGGATTGAAGGATACTGATGCGAGAGGGTTTAAGGGAAATGTTAGAGAAGTTAAGGATTCCAGAGAGTATATTGACGTAAAGAAATACATGAATCCAGGCCAAATTCAGATTTTCTCTTTGAATAAACTTCAACCAAGCCAGATAGATATTTTTGTTGCTAATGTTATCAGGGGAATTTTCAAGTCAGATCCAAAAGAAGCGCCAAACCTTAAACTTTTGCTTGTATTTGATGAAGTTCACCGACTTTTGAGTAAGTTTGGTGGAAGCGGTCAAGGTTTTTTGCAGGTTGAAAGGGCCTGTAGAGAATTCAGAAAATGGGGGTTAGGTGTTATGCTGATAAGCCAGGTTCTTGCAGATTTCGTTGGAGAGATTAAAGCTAATATTAATACTGAATTGCAAACAAGAACTGTTGAAGAAGGAGACCTAGATAGAATTAAAACAAAGTACGGGGAAGAATATCTGAAGTCTCTTGTTCGTGCAGAGATTGGTGTAATTATGTTCCAGAATGCAGAGTATAATAGAGGTAAACCTTATTTCATAAATTTCAGACCAATTTTACATAATACCCGACGTCTTTCAGATGAGGAACTGGAAAAATATAATCAGTATAATGAGGTTTTAGATGATATCGAATATCAGATTGAGCAGCTTGAGCAGGAGAAAATTGACGCTTTTGATTTCAAAA
>CAZKAU010000040.1:0-6075 GCA_964551065.1 Candidatus Woesearchaeota archaeon
GTTTAGGAGAAAATATTGTTCAGGGTGCTGTAAATCCTGACGAGTTTTATGTTCACAAACCAACACTAAAGAAAGGATTCAAACCAATTATTTCGAGAAGACTTGGAGATAAGAAGATTAAGATGATTTATTCTCATCATCATTCAAATCCTACCAAGAATGTTTCTGTTTCAAGGGACGATCAGAAGAAGTTTTGTCTTACAGATGAGGAAGTTTTGACTTTGGCGAGATGGGCTTCTACTGTTGAAGACCATTATTCTCAGAAAGCTAAAAAGTTTAAGCCAATGGATATGGAGTGGGCTAAGGACGGAAAGTCTGGAGACTTGTTTATTGTTCAGGCAAGACCAGAGACGGTTCAGAGTCAAAGGGATATGAATATCCTTGAAGAGTATGTGCTTGAAGATAAAAGCGGAAAGGTTTTGATTGAAGGAAACAGCGTTGGTTCAAAAATAGGTTCAGGAAAAGCTAATGTTATAAAAGAAGTTTCTGGAATGGGGAGATTCAAACAAGGAGAGGTTCTTATAACAGACATGACCGATCCTGATTGGGAACCTATTATGAAGATAGCTTCCGCAATTGTTACAAACAGAGGTGGTAGAACCTGTCATGCTGCAATTATTTCGAGAGAGTTAGGGATTCCATGCATCGTGGGAACTAATGAAGCAACCGAGAAGATAAAGACAGGAAAAGATATTACTATTGATTGTTCTCAAGGAGAAAGAGGTATTGTTTATGAGGGCGCTTTGAAATTCAACATAGAGAAACATGACTTGAAGAAGCTTCCAAACCTTAAGACAAAAATAATGATGAATGTTGCTACGCCTTCTCAGGCATTTGAGCAGAGTTTTATTCCAAATGACGGTGTTGGGCTTGCAAGAGAGGAATTCATAATAAATGACTCTATAAAGATACATCCTAATGCTCTGATTAATTTTGATAATTTGAAAGATCATAAAGCTAAAAAGGAAATTGAAGAGCTCACTTATGGTTATGAAGATAAACAGCAATACTTTATTGACAAACTTGCAGAAGGTATTGGAATGATTGCAGCTGCGTTTTATCCTAAGGATGTTATTGTCAGGACTTCTGATTTCAAGACTAATGAGTATGCAAACCTTATTGGAGGACAGGAATTCGAACCTAAGGAAGATAATCCTATGATTGGATGGAGAGGAGCATCAAGATATTACAAAGATGGATATAAGGATGGATTTGTTCTTGAGTGCAAGGCTTTCAAGAAAGTTAGAGAAGAGTTTGGATTGAAGAACGTTAAGATAATGATTCCGTTCTGTAGAACTGTTGCTGAAGGACAGAAAGTCGTTAAGATTATGGAAGAAAATGGATTGAAGAAAGGAAAGGATGGACTTGAAATATATGTAATGTGTGAGATTCCTGCTAATGTTATCCTTGCTGATGAATTCTCAAAGATTTTTGACGGATTCTCCATTGGAAGCAACGATCTAACACAGCTGACTCTTGGCGTTGACAGAGATTCAGAAATTGTTTCTGATGTTTATGATGAGAGAAATGCGGCGGTTATGAATTTCATTTCTGAAGTTATAAAAAAGGCGAAGAAGAATCATAGAAAAATCGGAATTTGCGGGCAAGCTCCTTCAGATTTCCCTGATTTTGCAGCATTCCTTGTAAAGCAAAGAATTGATTCAATCTCGTTGAACCCTGATACTGTTTTGAAGACCAGAATGATTATTTCAGGTAAGAAAGAAATGCCTGTTGAGGGAAAATCTGAAAAGAAGAAAGTTAAGAAGTCTTCAAAGAAATCTAAAAAGTCCAGAAGATAATTATATTCTGCAGACTAATTTTATTTTTAAAGTTCTGAATTATGTTGTATTATGGTTAATCTTGTAAAAAAGCTTCAGACTAATTTGAGAGTAATGGAACATCTCAGAATGCTTGGAGATTTTGAAGAAAATTCTGAGGAGGAATCCTTTAAACCTCTTGCGGACGTTGATGGAAATGAGATACAATTTTTCGATAAGTTCTATCAAGTTTACAAGAGATACGATTCTAAAGAAGGTTTTAAGCTTAGAGAAGCACTTACCCAGTATATTTGTGATCTGGACAGGACTATTGAAGCTATGGAGCTAAGTTACAGAAACCTTTAAAGAATTCCTAGTAGAATTAATATTCCTACAACAAACATTAATATTCCTGCAATTAAATGAAGTGTCTTTATGTTAAATTCTTTCCAGTCTGAAACTTTTTCTGCTTTTGTAAATCCGAAGTATATTAGGAAAACTATCCCCAGCATTGGAAGAACAAAGATTACGTTATAGTACATAAGCCAGGGTAATGCCCCAAATAATCCCAGTTCAGATAGCAATCCTGAAGCTACAACGTAAGGTCCTATGGTGCAAGGAAGTAAGAAAATTGTTACGACAAAACCAATTATGAAGGCCCCTAAAGGAGAAGTTATCTTATCAATTATTTTTTTAACTCTAGGTCTCATCGAAAGAGGCATTTCTGTTGCAAATTCTCCTTTTTTATAAGAGAAAAATTCCTTTATGTTTAGTCCTCCGATAACCATAGAGATTACTGCAAGTCCATTGTAGACATAAACTGCATTTTTTCTTAAGACTTCTGAGAAAGCATGGAAGAATTCCACTATAACCAATCCATAAAATAAGTATCCGATAAAGACTGCTAGAACAAATGCAAGTCCTCCTAAAAGAATCTTTGATTTCTTTTTGGGGTTGTTAATCAGAATTGAAATAAGAACCATGGTGAGAACAGCAAATGCGCATGGATTTACAGAATCTGCCAAGGCGAGCATTGTTATTCTTGCAAGATTTACTAGGTCTGTCATTTTATATCTCTTTTTTCTCTATTTTTAGAGCCTTACCATTTATAATTGCATCGGCAATCTTTTTTCTTGCCGAAAGTAAAATCCTATGAAGAGTTGGTTGTGATACCTCCATCTTCTCAGAACATTTACTTTGGTCCAATCCTTCAAAATCCTTTAATCTTATTGCTTCCCACTCATCAGGTCTGAGAAAAACTTCTTCCAATTCTCTCATAGGAACTCCTTGAGGTTTAAAGTAATTTATATTAGGCTCAAGGAGGATTCTTCTGAAATGTCTGGGACGTGGCATATGAATAATAATTCATATGGATATTTAAAGTTTTAGTCTAGCTCTTTGAGTCTTTCCTGTATTGCTTTGAGCTGTTCTTCCAAAACTTTCTTTTCTTCGGATTTTGTTAAAGGGATTTGTTCCCTATATCCCAATCCTCTGCGCATTCCTGAACCGCAAGGGCCTAGCCCTCTTCCAGTTCTCATACCAAGACCCTGAGGTCCTGTTCCATTTCTGTAAGGCATATTGAACTCCAACCTATTTTTAGGTATATTTAGTTATGAATATATATTCATTATACTATTTATACTTTTTGGTTTTGGAAATTATAATAGATTATTAACATCCGGTAAGATTAGCCAGAGTTTCAATAGATTGAACTCCAGGGTATTGTGTTCCGTTGATTATCCAGGTAGGTGTTCCAGGAATTTTAAGATTATAGCATAGCTGAGCATATTCTTTTGTAGCACAATCTGTTGAGTTTATATATTGCCAGTTGCTCCCGAACATTGCTTCCTGGTCTGCACAGTGAGAACAACCTGCCTGAACATAAACCTGAGCTTTCTCTCCAATACATTTTGCAAGGTTTGAAGAAACTTCTGAGCCTGTATTTAAAACTTTAAACAATATTATTATGCCTGCAACAACGATAATTCCCAAGACAACCAGAATTGTAGAAAGATTTTTCTTCTCTGATTTTTTTGGAGATTTCTTGTGTTCCTCTTTTTTTCTTTTGGGCATGGTTTACTTATGAAAAGTTTGAATTTAAATGTTTTGAAACTGTTGCTACAGAAAACCTAAAAACTTAAAACCTATAAAATCATAAAATGATAATGAAAAAAGAGAAAGAAGAACTTGCAAAAGAGCTCGCAGAGAAGTTTGAAGACTTTCAGAAGAAGTCGGGATTCAGGGCAACTTTTGACGAAGTGAATCGTTTTTTCTATCTTGAAGATCTTATATTTAGTGCCGGTTATGTCAGCGAGAGATTTTCAAGGCAGATGATAAACAGGATGATAGACACTTTCGGAAGCTGGATGAATGAGATTCATGGCTGGCTTTTCCCTGCACCTCAGGATTTGCTGCATCAGACAGAGGGCAGAAAGCTTACACCTGAAGATACTGCTAAATTGAAGAAACTTATGGGACATGTGATGTATTTTGTCAGAAAAAATAAGAGACTTTCATTTTCAGATGCTGAGCCTAAGGAAGAGGGAGAATTTGTTGATGAAATGGTAGATTTCAAGAATAACGAATTCAAACCCACAATTCTTTACTTTAATGATAAGTTTGAGAAAGCTTGGAAAGAATAAGTTTTACAAATAAAATTGTTAAATAAAAATTCTAAATAAATTTGAAAAATTAATAATCGGGCAATTCTTCCTGGTTTTTTGGTTTTGCTGGAGCTGAACTCTGGGATGAAGAACCTTCTCCTGATGCAACCAAATCTGCTTCAGAAATTGAATTAATCATCTGCTTGAAATCTTGGAATCTGTCTGCTGGTATTCTAAGACCTTTCTTTGTTGGTCCTGTGTATTTGTCGCTTGTTGTATATTCCCTTATATCAACGCCAACTCTTCCGTTGTATTCTCTTACAGCAACAACGACATCAGTAACAGTTCCCTGGAATTCTCCTTTGTTTATCTTGCCTATTTCTTTATCTGCCATATTTCAAATAAATAAGGGTCTTTTATAAAATTATGTATGAATGAGAAGAACATAAATTTATTTAAATTAAAATTGGATTTGTTGTCTATGAACGAGTTAGGGTTTATTGTTAGGCCCACAGTGAGACAGAATATATATGATGCTCTTGGAGTTCCAAGGTATTCTTCTGTTGAGGAAATCAAAGATGCTTATCATAATCAAGCTCGGGAATTGAAACCGCTTGTTGATGTAGGAGATATTTCTGCACTTGAAAGATTTTCATTAATTTCTGAATTTAATCTTCTTTCGAATGATAGAAAGAAAGCAATTTATGATGTTGATTTGGCAATGAGCGATCCTACTGTAAGAGCCACACTTGGGGATAATCCTGTTAAGAATGCTATGTACAAGATGATTTTAGGTAAAAAAAGATTTGACAAAAAATCTCTGGCAGATATTTCTCTTCTCTTTGCAGGAAGAGGGGGGACTCCAATTGAGCCCAACAAAGATGTTTATCTTTTGTTTACACCCGGAAGAATCACTTTGGTTCACAAAGCTCTTTGATTTCTGAAGTATATTTTCTAAACTATATGTTCAAAAGATTTATAAATGAAGTTTGAAGTGGGATTTTATGGTAATAGTAAGAAATAAACTTGAAAGAAAGTTGAAAAGGAAAGGATATCTCTTTGTACACAATGTCCTCTCTTCAACGATGCAAGGCGTAAAAACCAATGAAGAGATAATAGAAGAACATAAACATAATCCGGAATATAAGCATTATATAACAGATGTTCATGTAGAAAATTTGGCTCTTACTGCAAGTTATGCTCCAAAACCTATTGGAAGCGATTACAGGGCTGTTTACTTCAAGTATAGAAAGGGAATCAAGAAAAGATTTGGCTTTTCTGCAATTGAATCTCTTATCTAAATTTAAGCATACTTTAATCTGTGGTAATATGACTATAGAAAATTTTTACGATTATATTGGGGTTCCGGTTTTTTCATCAATGGAGAAGGTTAAACCTGCTCTGGAAGCTAAGATTTTGGAAATTGCTCTTGATGGGATAGTAGGAGATGAAAATTCAGTAAAATCCATTGACCTTCTTGCAAAATGGTATCGGTGGGTTTCAAGTCCAAAGATGAAAAGAGCGTATGACCGATGGATTGTTCACAAATATTATAATTTTGATAAAAGATAGAAATTTATAAAGAATAGTTTCTTTATGTTTTTGTCTAAAGATGGTGAAAAAGAGGGGTGTGAAAAGAACTCAGAAAAAGGGTTTTAGCTGGAAAGCATTTGTCCTGATTTTTATTATTGTATTTGCAGTTTCATTTGTTGCCA
>CAZKAU010000041.1:0-6073 GCA_964551065.1 Candidatus Woesearchaeota archaeon
TTCCATAAGAAATAGAGGTGTTTTTCTTTTTTAGTAGTTATAATTGTTTATATAAGAATATAAGTTTTCTACAACGAGAAAAATATTTACCAATGTTTTTCCACTGGAAATAAAAGTGTGAGTGTGTCATGGCCCTAGAACTAGATAAGATATTTGAATCATTTGATAAGAATACTATATTCAAGAATAAATCTTTTTTACAGATTAACTACCAACCGGAGGATATACCTCATAGGGATGACCAGATAAAGCAAATCGCATCTATTCTTGCTCCTGTGTTGAGGGGTGAAAGAAGTAGTAATTTGTTCTTATATGGGAAGACTGGAACCGGGAAGACCCTTTCTATTCAGTATGTCAGGGATGAACTTATAAAAAGAGCGGCCAAAAGTAATGACTTCAAATTGAGAATAGAATATCTTAATTGTAAATTAAGAAAAGTTTCAGATACAGAGTATAGGATTTTAGCAGAGCTAATAAAAAAATTAGGAGGGGATGTTCCAGATACAGGACTTCCTACAGAAGCAGTTTATAGTAAATTCATTAAGATTATTGATTCAGAAAAGCAGTTGGTAGTTTTGATTTTGGATGAAATTGATCAAGCTGTAAAAAAGATATCCAGCGATTTCCTGTATAATCTCACAAGGCTTAATGCTGAATTGTCTAAAACTCAATTGTGTGTTGTAGGCATAAGTAATGATTTAACTTTCTTAGATGAATTAGATCCGAGGGTTAGAAGTTCTCTTTCAGAAGAAGAAATAGTCTTTCCTCCATATAATGCTCTTCAATTGCAAGATATTTTGAATAAAAGGGCAAATGTTGCATTCAAGGAGAATATTCTTGAGGATGGTGTTGTCGCGAAATGTGCTGCATATGCCGCAAGAGAACATGGCGATGCAAGAAGGGCTTTGGATTTGTTGAGGGTTGCAGGAGAGCTTGCGGAGAGAGATACTTCTGAAAGAATTTTATTAAAACATATAGATGAAGCTAATTCTAAAATTGAAAAAGACAAAATTCTTGATGTTGTTCGCTCTGAGCCTAAACAGTTTCAGTATGTTCTCCATTCTATCATTTCTTTACTCGACAAAAATTCTAAGGGGGGCTCAACAGAACCTGTTTTTACCGGAGATATTTATAATTATTATCAAGAAGTTTGCAGGAAAAACAAATCAGAAGTTTTGACACAAAGAAGAGTTTCAGATATTATTCAGGAATTTGATATGTTGGGAATACTTAATGTTAGAGTTATTTCAAAAGGAAGAGGTGGAAGAATGAGGGAAATTAAACTCGCAATAACTAATGATATTTTAGAAAAGGTCAAGGAAATTATTCAAGATTCACTTCAGTTCTCATATTAAAATGGACCCAAAAGAAATTCTCAATTTTTGTTTTGAGAGAGGGATTTTATTAGATAAGGAAGTTCTTAATTTATTTAGCGAAGCTACCGACTCTGAGGCGGTTAGATTTGTTTTAGAAAAAGTTAAGGAAAGTACAAATAGCAAGGTTATTACTAAGAATGTTTTTGTTCAGGGAATGAGACAGGTTGCAAATTCTAATCCCAGATTTTTGGAGAGTAGTCAGAATGGTCTCGAGAAATTGAAAATTAAATTAGGGTTGGAATTGGAAATTTCGAGAGAGGTTTCTCCCCAACAAAAAAATTATGGAGTTCAAAGAGATAATCCCCTTGTCCAGGTTAGTTCTTTTCCCACGATGGCCAACAAAAAAATCGAGGCTAGTGATTTTACAACTTATTTCAGAAATAGATTCAATAAAATGAGGTTAATTCTTCAGGAACACTCTAATTTGAAAAATCTTATTTCAATAAATAAAATTTCCGGAAACAGACAAGGCATTTCTGTAATCGGAATTGTTTCAGATAAGAAAGTTACAAAGAATGGAAATATTCTTTTAGATTTGGAAGACATGACCGGGAAGATGAGGATTTTGATAAACCAAAATAAAAAGGATTTGTATAAAATTGGTGAAGAGATAACTCTTGATTCTGTTATTGGAGTTATAGGTTCCGGAAATAAAGAGATTTTATTTGCAAATGATGTTGTTTTTCCTGATGCGATGCTTCCCG
This sequence comes from Candidatus Woesearchaeota archaeon, assembly GCA_964551065.1. Lineage (GTDB taxonomy): Archaea > Nanobdellota > Nanobdellia > Pacearchaeales > GW2011-AR1 > JAKLIN01. The sequence continues at coordinate 2,081 of CAZKAU010000041.1, forward strand.
AAAGAAAAAAAGCCCAAGTAGAAGAGTATGCTTTGTTTACAGGAGATCTTCATTATGGAAGCGATTTGTTTTTAGAAGATAATTTTTTGAAATTTATAGACTATCTTAATGGTAAGGTTCCAAATACTCCTGAAGTTTCTAAAATAAAATATTTGTTTATTATCGGAGATATAGTTGCAGGTGTAGGGGTGTTACCAGGACAGGAAGACATCCTTCATATCCCCGACTTAGAAAAACAGTTTGAGGGGGTAACAGAACTTCTTAGCAGGATCAGAAAAGATATTCAGATTGTTATTGTTCCTGGGAATCACGATGGTGTCAGACTTATGGAACCCCAACCACTTTTTGATAAGAAATATGCTGCACCCCTCTATGAATTAGAAAATGTAATTCTTGCGACAAATCCTTGTACTGTTAATTTTGCTGCAAGGGAGGGATTTCCTGGATTTGATTTGCTTATGTATCATGGCTTCTCTTATTTTTACTATGCAGATAATATTCCTCATTTAATCCAAGCCCGTGCCGCGAATGCTCCTGAGAAAATAATGACTTATCTTCTGAAAAACAGACATCTTGCTCCAACCCATATGTCAACCCAATATTATCCTCTGGAAGATGATCCTATGGTAATTCAAAAGGTTCCAGATATTTTCTTTTCAGGACACACTCATAAATGCGGAGTAACTTTCTACAATAACATTCTTGTAATTTCAGGAGGGACATGGGAAGCTATGACTCCTTTCCAGGAAAAGATGGGAAATGAACCTGATTTTTGTAAAGTTCCAATTGTAAATCTAAAAACAGGGAGTGTAAAAATTTTAGACTTTGAATAAAATGACAGTAAAATTAATTGTAACTGATGGGGACGGAACTCTTTGGGAATATAATAATGAACCTTTCAAATCCAGTTGGGACGCTCTTCCGGAAATACTCCCTAAGGAGCAGAAAGATAAGTGGTTTTTGTTAAGAGATTCTTTTTTTAGAGATTTTGAAGCTAAGGAGCATAGTTATTCAAAATGGTTTAATGATCAGCTGGGTATTCTTAAAGGGAATTCTTTTCTGGATGTTGAAAAATTTTTATTCCCTGTTCCTTATTCGGCAGGAGCTAAGGAGTTTTTCCCTTCATTAAATATAAAAAAAGGGATTTTATCTTCAGGAGTTAGTTTTGTTGCAGATAAAGCAAAGGAAGAATTAGGGATGGATTTTGCATTTTCAAATATTCTTAATGTTGATAAGGGTATTTTTACAGGAGATGGTGAATTGGTTTTGGATTTGGAAGGTAAGGGAGATATGATAAGAAGAATTGCAAAAGAAAATAGGGTTAAACTTTCTGAGGTTTGTTTCATTGGAGACAATTCTAACGATATTCCTGCTCTTGAAATTGTTGGTCATCCCTTTGCATTTAATCCTAAAGATAAGAATATGAATAAATTCAATTCAATAACTAATTTCAATGAATTAAAAGAGATCTTGAAAATTTAATGGACACACAAGAATATTTTCATCGATTTGAAAAAGAAATTAAGGAAGTTTATTCAGTTGCAGAAGTTGCCAGAGCTAAAGGCCTGGACCCTGTTTCTAAAGTAGAAGTCCCTCTTGCAAAAAATATGGCTGAAAAGTGTGTTGAGCTGATAGCTACCATCTACCCTCAGATGAGTGGTTGCGGAATTGATGAAAGGATTGTTGAGTTAGAGCATCAATATGGTCAGTTAGATTATGCTGTTCATTATAAAATAGCAGATGAAATTGCTCATGAGAAATTTTGCAAATTTTCCAGTCAACTGGAAGCTATAGAAGCAGGGATAAGAGTTGGCTTTGCATATATGACTCTTGGCGTTGTTTCGTCTCCTATTGAAGGTTTTACTGGAATAAAAATAATGAAAACTAAAGAAGGGAAGGATTATTTCTCTGCATATTTTTCCGGACCAATTAGGAGTGCAGGTACGACTGCTTCTTGTGGTGTTTTGATGCTGATTGATTATATGAGGGAAATGTTTGGCTATGCAAAATATGACCCTAGCGAAGAAGAAATTAAAAGATATGTTACGGAGAATCATGATTATCACGAAAGGGTTACCAATCTTCAATATATGCCTACCGACGAAGAAATAGAATTTATTGCAAAAAATCTTCCGATACAGATTGCAGGAGAACCAACAGAGAAAAAAGAAGTTTCTAACTATAAGAACTTGGAAAGGGTTGAAACAAATAATATCCGAGGAGGAATGTGTCTTGTTTTTTCTGAGGGACTTGCACAAAAAGCTGCAAAAGGTTATAGGCTTTTGAAAGGGGTAAAAGCTAAAGAAGGATTTGTTACGACAGGGTTTGATTTTTTAGGAGACTATGTTGAATTGCATGAGAGTAGAAATGCGGTTCCCAAGGTCGAGGCTAAATCAGTGGATAAAAGACCTACTTACATAAAAGATTTGGTTGCAGGAAGACCTGTTTTTGGGCATCCCTCTAGAAGCGGAGCATTTAGGTTTAGATATGGGAGAGGAAGGGTTTCAGGATTTAGTGCCGCTTCGGTTCATCCTGCCACCATGACTATTTCAGATAATTTTATTGCAGTTGGAACTCAACTTAAAATTGAAAAACCAACTAAAGGGATGGTTGCGACAGCATGCGATTCCATTGAAGGTCCAATAATCAAATTAAAAAATGGAAGTGTAAAAAAATTGAAAACTGCTGAAGAAGGAAAAATCTACTATAATGATACAGAAGAGATAATCTATTTTGGGGATTTATTGTTTCCATTCAGTGATCTTGCAAACAGAAACGCCTTATTGATAAAACCAGGTTATGTGGAAGAATGGTGGGCTTTAGATTTAAGGGAGAAAAATCCTGAGCTTTCAAAATCTGTTGATGCATTAAATGTTTCTTTAAATGATGCTATAAAAATAAGCAGGGAAAATCAAGTTCCTCTTCATCCAGACCATATCTTTTTTTGGACAGAGATTTCAAAAGAACAGTTTTTGAATCTTTTAGAATGGGTTAAACGTTCCAGAATAAATAAGAGGCTTATTCTTCCTTACACCAAGGTTGAAAAAGAAAGGTTTTCCGAAGGGAAAAGAGCCTTGGAGCTTTTAGGGATTGAACATGATGTTACTATAGAAAATGTTGTTATCAACCGAGAATTGAGCAGGGCACTCTTAGTTAATTTAGGATTGAATTTGGATTTGCTTGAACAAGAAGAAGGAACTATGTATGATTCCATAAACCTTTCTGATTTTGAAAATGTTTTGAATAATTCTGAGGACGTTCTTACTGCAATAAATTCTCTTTCTGATTTTGAAATAAAAGACAGAGCGGGAGATTTTGTTGGGTCTAGGATGGGGAGACCAGAAAAAGCTAAGCTTAGAAAACTTACGGGAAGCCCAAATGTTTTATTCACTGTTGGCAAAGAAGGAGGAAGATTAAGGAGTGTTTATGAGGCAGCTAAAGTTGGATCTGTCCGAGGAGAGTTTCCCCTTAACCATTGTGATGAGTGCAACAAGGATACTATTTATCCTATTTGCGGGACTTGCGGAAGCAAAGCAAGACAAATGTTCTATTGCAGAGAATGTGATCAGACAAGAGACAGTCCTTGTGAAGAACATCAACAGTCCAGGAAAACATCTTATCAAACAATCGATATGAAATATTATTTAGACAAAGCTAAAGAAAGAACAGGTTTGTTAAATGATGAAATGCCTGCACTTGTAAAGGGTGTAAGGGGGATGTCTTCTGATGGTAAGGAACCGGAAAATCTTGCAAAAGGGATTTTAAGGGCTAAGAATAATTTACAAGTTAATAAGGATGGAACGATAAGATTTGATGCTACTGAACTTCCGATAACCTCCTTTAAACCTAAGGAGATTTTAGTCAGTGTTGAAAAATTAAAGGAGCTGGGTTATGATAAAGATGTTTATGGAAATGATTTGGAGAGGGACGATCAAATTGTAGAATTAATGCCTCATGATATCCTTCTTCCAAGCAGCCCAGAATCCACTGATG
>CAZKAU010000042.1:0-1598 GCA_964551065.1 Candidatus Woesearchaeota archaeon
ATTCTTCTTTTGCAACATCTCCATTCTTAAGGAAATCGGGATTCTGTCTTATTGCCTGTCCTGACTTAGGATCAATCTGTTCTATCAATTCAATAAACTGGCATGGAACCTGAGCAGTGTGAACATGGAATACAGGTGTATATCCTTTTGCCAAAACTGTTGGGTGGTTTATAACTGTAATAGTAGCTGTAAATTCTTCAACTATTGGAACTGGTTTGCTTGCATCACAGATAACATCTCCTCTTGCAATATCCTTCTTTCCAATTCCTCTTATGTTTATTCCAACATTATCTCCTGCTGTTGCTTCTGGAATTGCTTCATGATGCATTTCTATAGTCTTCAATTCACCTTCAATTCCTTTTCCTGTTCTTCCAGGTAGAATCTTAACTTTCATTCCAACTTTCATAATTCCTGTTTCAACTTTTCCAACTGGAACAGTTCCAATACCTGTAATTTCATAAACATCCTGAACAGGCATCCTCATTGGTAAGTTTGTTGGTGGCTCTGGCTGTGGGAATGCATCCATCTGTTCAATAACAGTTGGTCCTTTGTACCAGTCCATATTTGTTGATTTCTTAACAATATTATCTCCTTTGAATCCTGAAGCAGCGATGAAAGCAGTTGTGTCGGGGTTTATTCCAACACCCTTCAATAATTTTCCAATCTCTTCCTTAACTTCATTATATCTCTGTTCTTTATATTCAACAGCATCCATCTTGTTAATAATTACAGCCAAGTTCTTAACACCCATAGTTCTCAAAAGCCATAAGTGCTCAGTTGTCTGTGGCTGAACTCCTGATGGAGCAGCGATAACAAGGAAAGCAGCATCTGCCTGAGATGTTCCAGTGATCATATTTTTAACAAAGTCTCTGTGACCAGGTGCATCAATAATTGTTACTTGGAATTTGTTTGTAAGAATCTTTTTGTAAGCCAAATCAATTGTAACTCCTCTTTCTCTGGATTCTCTGATTTGGTCCATAACATAAGCAAACTCAAAACCAACCTTTCCGTTCTTTTCAGCTTCCTGCTTCAACTTTGTCATCTCCTGTTCTGAAACAGCACCAGAGTCGAAAAGTAGTCTTCCAACTGTGGTTGACTTTCCAGCGTCAACGTGTCCGACAAAGACAACATTCATATTTGGTTTTTCTTTTGCCATTTTTTTAGTGTAAATTTTTTACGTAACTGTTTATGAAAATTTAGGTTTATAAATATTTCGGTTTTATATCCCTCAGATATTTTTTGAAAAATTTATTTCCTGATTTTTTATTATCGACGGAAAATTTACTGATTTTCAGCCAGACCTTTTCTGTCTCTAATCTTCTTTATTGTTTCAGCCTGCATACCCGCAGGTATTCTTTCGAAGAGCTGGTCGTAAAGTGAGGAAACACCTCTACCTTCAGTTGCACTTCTAAGATCATTACTCCATCCAATCATTTCTGAAACAGGCATCTTTGCTTTAACCTCAATTCCTGCTTCATCCTGATCAACATTGATTATCTGTCCCCTCTTACTTCCAACAAGCTTCGTAACTTCTCCCAAAAATTTGTCTGGGGCTTCTATAACATGAATCTGAAGAGGTTCAAGAAGTGAAGCATCCG
>CAZKAU010000042.1:1608-5814 GCA_964551065.1 Candidatus Woesearchaeota archaeon
CATTCTTCATCGCTTCAGTTATAGCTTCTCTAACAGCAGGATAAACCTGTGCAGGTCCTCTATGGATAGCATCTTCATGAAGTTTAATATCTACAAGTGAAACCTTCATCTTTGTTGCAGGCTCTCTTGCCAGAGGTGCTTGGTTCATAACCATCTCAAATGCATCAAGAACCATTTCAATAACTTCACCAATATGAACTTCTCCTCTTGTTTCATCAAGGAAAATATTTCCATGGTAAATATCCCTAATATCTCTCACAGTATCATTATCCCAACCAAATTTGGTGAACTTGTTTGCAAGGTCTTGCGATTTTTTCTTTATACGGCCTTCAGGAATCTCATCATTCTTTATTGCCTGATAAACATCATCTTCTAATGGTTCAACCTTTATGAAGAAACTATTGTGTTTGTTTGGAGACCTACCTTCAGTTGGAGTTGAAGCTTTGTTAACCGTCTCTCTGTAAACAACAATTGGAGGCGATGTCTTTACATCAAGTCCTTTTTCTGTTCTAATTCTATTTTCTATAATTTCTAAGTGCAACTCTCCCATACCTGAAATTAAATTTTCTCCAGTCTGTTCATTAATCTCAACCTTTATGGAAGGATCTTCTTTTCCAACTTGTTTCAAAATCTCGATTAACTTTGGAAGGTCCATCATCTTCTTAACTTCAATAGATTTTGTAACAACTGGGTCAAATATTTGCTTCAATTCTTCAAATGGTGTTTCAGGTTCAAGTGTAACTGTTTCTCCTGCTTCTCCGGTAACTCCCGAGATTGCAAGAACATTTCCTGGACCAATAGCCTCGACTTGTTCAGGCTTTATTCCACTGTAAACCAGTATCTGCTGAATCTTTTGTCTCTTGTTTGCGAGATTAAGGAAAACTTCCTGACCATTTCTCAAAGTTCCAGAAAATAATCTTCCTGCAGAAATTTCCTTTCCAGATCTTGGATCTATAACAATTCTGGTAATCACAAAAGCAGGCTTTCCATTTGGATTACAATTCAAAAGGTCTTGTCCCATTTCACTTTCAAGTTCTCCTCTCCAGATTTTTGGGATTCTGTATTTCTGAGCCGCAATAGGATCAGGAAGATGCTTTACTACCATATCTAAAAGAACTTCGTAAAGCGGAGCATTTTTCCATGTCCACTCTTTTCTCTCAGCTTCAGGCATTTCAACTAAAGTAAAAATATCTTTGAAAGTGATGTTTCCTTTCTTCATGAACGGAACCGATAAAGCCCAATTCTCTTTTGCTGAACCGAACGCAACACTTCCATCTGCAATATTAACTTTCCACTTCTGCTTATATTCATCTTCAGCTATTTTCTCTACAAGAAGATTAAACTCATTAATAATCTTAACAAATCTCTCTTGCATGCTTTCCGGAGTTAATTTCATTTCCTGAATAAGTCGGTCAACCTTGTTGATGAATAAAACAGGTTTAACTCTTTCCCTAAGTGCCTGTTTAATAACTGTTTCAGTCTGGGGCATAATTCCTTCCACAGCACAAACAAGAACAATTGTTCCATCAATAGCTCTCATAGCTCTCGTAACATTACCTGAAAAATCAACGTGTCCAGGGGTATCAATCAAATTAATAAGATATTCTTCTCCATGGAAATCGTGAACCATAGAAACATTTGCAGAATCAACAGTCATTAATCTTTCCTGTTCATCAGAATGTTGCCATGTTGCCATTCCACCTTCAAGGTCTCCGGCATTCTTTGCAGCCATATATCCTGAAGCCGCCAAAAGGTTGTCAGTCAAAGCTGTTTTACCATGGTGGATATGAGCACTAGTAGCAATATTTCTAATGTGTTTCTGGCTTTTGCTAAGTCTAACAATTTTCTGTGGTTGTGATTCTTTTTCTGCCATGTTAATATTTTGAATTATTCGGAACTTTGAGTAAAGTTAGAATATTAAGCTATGTAAAATTTCTTTTTTAAATCTTTCTCACAAAAATATTCTCACGGACCTGTTATTTCTTCTTCTGGTTCCCCTCTGCTGTTCGGCAAATCTCTGTCTCCAAAAACATTTCCGGGGTATGAACCTTCCTGTGGGGTTAATGGATAGCCCACCTTGCTCTTTATTAAAATAGACTCTTCCAAAATTTTTCGCATACCTCTTTTCCTTACATTTTCCTCCCTATTACTTTCTCTTGCAACAGGATAATACATTTTGTTCAATTCATCCAATGTATAACTCTCCATAAGCTTATTTACCACAATCCTTTTTTCCAAGGCTTCATAAACCCCTCTCGGAAGAGCTATAAGAAAATCATAAATCTCATCCCCTGATATTTGACAGGACTCTGTATCCATCTCCTCTCCATTAGGTTTAACTTTTAAGACAAATTTGTCATAACCGGGAATATCAACAACATTTTTTGTTACTGTTCTTTCCTTACTTCCAGAAGGAACATAAAGCATAAACTCGAGAATTTTTTTAAGACGCTCCCTGAACATAACCTGTCTTCTCAAAGAATGTTTATAAAAATTATTACAATCTAGGATTATCTTGCAGAGTCAGCCTGCTTTTCAGACTCATTCTTCTTCCTCATTGCAAAACTGTCACTGTTGCTTTCGGATGCAAGAATAATCTCATCCGCAATTCCCTGAACAATATTCTTTTTCTTATTGAAAGCTCTATCTGAAGCTCCCTGAATAATCCATCTTATTGCAAGATTAACTCTTCTCAAAGGCGAAACGTCAACAGCTTGAGGATATCTTGCTCCCCCATATTCGATAACAGTAACCTCATCTCTTGGAGCAGAGTTCTCTATAGCATTAACAAGAACCTCTACAGGATTCTTCTTTGTTCTCTTCTCTATCAACTCAAGAGCCTCAAGAACGCTTTTCATATTCTTTGCATACTTTCCTGTTGAATGTCCAAATATAATCCTGTGTTTCTTTCCTCTGTGTCCTGCAACCGCAAGTCTGTTCATTAATCTCTCAACAATGTTTACCTTTGTCTGACTAAATCTCTGAACACCTTTTCCTTGAGTTTTAAGAATCAATTTTGAGTCTAGCGAAATAACCGATTTTAACCCAGGGTCTTTAACCTCAATCTGAGAAATATCATACTTGTCAAAAATCTTAAATTGCACAACTGGTTTTTGTCCCACCATTTTACTGTCTCGCCTCCTCTTCTAATTTACTTTCTTTTTCAAGAGTGCCTTTCAATCTAAAATCTCTTGCCAATGACGCGGTGCAAGATAAAATCAAAATTGCAGGGACTCCTACTGCAAGATATCCTGGATGAGAACCTACATAATTTTTAACAGAATCTAAAACTCCGTAGATTGAATTGTAATCCATTTATCTTCTACCCTTCTCGATCTTTCCTTTCCACAATCTTCTCAAAGGCTGATCATTTACTTTAATAACTTGGAATCTAATACCTGGAATATCTCCCTTGGTTCTTCCCTGCTTTCCGCCAATTCTTTCAATTATTACTTCATCATGTTCATCTATAAATTTCTGTGCAAGATTTCCCGGAATAAATGCACCAACAGTCCTGGCGTTCTTAGTAAGTTGCACTCTGCAGCATTTTCTCATGGCAGAGTTTGGCTGTTTAGCTTCTTTTGGGAATTTGGAAAGAACAATTCCTTTTGCCTGACTTGATCCTTCAAGAGGGTCAGCTTTAACACGAAGATTGAGAGCCTTCGCTTTGTAATTGCTGTCCTGCCATCTGGACTTCTGTCTTCTCTTCATCAATTTCTTTGCATTCTTTTGTCCCATGATTATGTTTGAGAAAATTAGTTTAAAAACATTATGATTAGACAATTCTAACTTCTTTTCCGAAAAAGTCTCTCATTATCTTTCTCATTTCCAAAAGCCTTCTCTTTTCCCTCCCAATTAAGGCCGCTTTATTCTTAGAACCTGCGTGAATAATAACTTCATTGTCGTTGAATTCGACTCCCTTCAGCTCAACAGGATTTATAATGGATTCAATAAATTCCTTTGCATCCTGCACTCCGTTCGGAGAAGCGATAATCTTTATTTTTTTGTCAAGTATTCTATTCAGCTGTTTTGAATTTCTTCCGTTCTCGCCTATAGCTTTTGAAACAAGGTCTTTTGGAACACAGAAAAATACTGCATCGTTATACCTAAAACAGAATCTGGTGCTAATCTTTGTCACATTATTGAAAAGATTCAAATACCTGATATCCTGCATGCTTATTGTATTTTCCATTTTAAGGGATTATT
>CAZKAU010000043.1:0-586 GCA_964551065.1 Candidatus Woesearchaeota archaeon
CCCTCGACACCTGGATTAAGAGTCCAGTGCTCTAACCAAGCTGAGCTACGGAGCCATTGTCTTATTTAGTTCCGTATCACGTTTTCCTCATTATTCGGAAAAGAGCAACGGAGCCATTAATATATAAAACCTTAGAAATTGTTTAAATAACTTTTTATTTGTGAGAAATGGGACATTTTCCTTAATCTTCTTCACTTTCTTCTTTTTTAGGATTGTCTTTATTTTTCAATTTATCCCAATATTCTGCTCTTTCTATGTTGGCATGAAAATGGGATTTTCCCTCTATTCTTAATTTCCAGTAAATCAAATTTCCATTAACAGTGTCAATTCTTCTGGCAACTTTTGGAAGAGCTCTTTTTGCTGCAGCTCTCGCCTGAGGGGTTTTTCCATTTTCAAGTCTATCTTCTTCCTCTTTTTTCCATTTCAAAACTTCTTCCATCTCTTCTTCAGATTCTTTGTATCTTTCTTCAATTTCTTTCTCAGTCAATGGAGGGAATTTTATTCCGCGATGATATTTGTAAGGGGTTGCCATAGAATAATATGAGATTTTGATTTTTATATCTGTTGATTTCTATAGAAATGAATT
>CAZKAU010000043.1:596-5361 GCA_964551065.1 Candidatus Woesearchaeota archaeon
GGCGACTTTAGGTTTTGCATGGGGTTTTCTTTGAATTTTACTAAACCTTTCAATGGATGAAGACAGAAAAGCTGATTTTGTTTACGGCGGAATTGTTGCCGGCTTTGCTTCGGTGTCTCAGGCTTATTTCAGCAAGAAAGGAGTTTTTATTGACATGAATGCTCTGCATCTTGCAAGAGATTATTTTGCAACTTTGCTTTACGGCGGGCTTGGCGGAGCCATAGTCGGGGGAGCAATAGAGGGTGCTTACAATGGATTTTCAAAAGTTGCTGAAAAGCTAAGGAAAAAGTCTGGAGGTCTTGAAAGAAAAGCAAAAATTGTTGCCAGCTGATTATAGAAATGAATTTAAAGCATCATGATTATTGTTTCTAATTATGGAGGTGCTTCCTTTCAATCTGAGAATTAATTCTTTGAGCAATGGACATTTTCAAGGGGTTAAATTTTTGGGGGAGTTGTCTCCTGAATGGGCACTTAATCTTTATTCTCATGAAATTCCAAAAGATTCTCTTGATTTTCTGATTTACTTTGGAGAGAACGATTTGAAATCGAGGTTCAATCAGAATTTTACTCCTAATCCCTATTTTCCTATTTTGAGCAAAGATGGAAATCCTACCTATCTTTTAAGAAGGATAAAAAAAGAAGGAAGTGATTTATTTATGGAAGTTGACGACGCTTATTTAGATAAAATAAAGATTGGAGAATATGACTCTTCTAAACTTCTCCTTTATGTTCCCCATAATGTTAAGATAGAATCTGAAGAACTTTTCCTTAGAGACCTTTGGTTGGAGTGGATGGAAACTGCCTATGATTCTTTGAACAATGGAAACAGCAAGCATTAATTCAAATCTTTGACTTTCCCGAAATCATAAACTTCATCTTTTCCTACTACAAATATTTCTGAATCAAGAATAGACTCTTTTGGAACAATTGAAAAGTACTTGTGATAATTCTCTTTGTAGTCATTTACACTTGTTCCTTCCATTATGTCAAAAAAACTTGGAACAATAATTAGCTTTTTGTCTTTGAATTTTCCGACAAGATAACATTTGAACTTTTCTCTCTTGACATTTGAGTTGTCAGAGATTACTACAGAGGGATGAACGTGGCCTATGACAATTGTTTTGACTTTTTCATCATAGATTTCCTTGAACGGCATGTGACCATGTGTGAAGCAGATTCCATTATTTATGTAAGTGTTTTTCATTTTCTTTCCTGAATAATCCATTTTGTCATGATTTCCTTTTATTAGAACTATGTCTGATTCTTTGAAATGTTTTTTAAGAAATTCATAAACTTCGTCGAAAGACTTTCTTTCCTTATAATCAAATCCAAAATAATGCTTTATGTCTCCCAGGAAAACTATTTTTTTTATTTTGTGTTTCATTGACTTTAATTTTTTGAAAATTTTCTCCAGGTTCTCTATCGTTCCTTTTACTTGCGTTTCCGGAAGATTTACTCCAGAGGCATGGAGCATTCTCTCATATCCAAGATGCAAATCTCCTACTGCAAGAATTCCTTCATTAGGAAAGAAGACTGTTTTGTTTATGAAAATAAAATCTTTGTTCATTTCAGTTTCTGGTAAGGTTTATATAAAAGGATTTCTTTTTTCGAAAATGAGGACTTCTAAGAAAGAATTTAGGAATGTTGAAGTAGAACATATTGCTTTCAGAGTTTCGATAATTCTTAAGGGTATAGAAAGCTTGATTGAATTATTGTCAGGAGTTCTGCTTTTGTTTTTAAGTTCTTCGGGCATTCAGATGTTTATCTATAATTTATTTGCTAAGGAGCTTGCTGAGGACCCCACAAGTTTTATTGCAACGACTGTTGTTCACTGGGCAAGCCAGTTTTCCACTTCAGTGCAATGGTTTTTGGCAGTTTATTTCATAAGTCATGGTATCATAAAGTCAGGTTTGCTTGTTGGTCTATGGTATGAGAAGATTAAGCTTTATCCTATTGCAATAGGTGTTTTTGTATTGTTTATTGCATATCAAGTTTACAAGTACATCCTTAGCCCTTCAGGATGGTTGATATATTTGACAATTTTGGATTTGATATTCATAGGACTTGCAATTCTGGAATATAAGCATTTGAAGGAACATTTGATAAAAGTTAATTAGTATTCCAATCCCATCTTTTTGCTGATTATCTTAAGATGTTCTTTGTGCATTCTCTTCAAGAAATCCTGTTTGTCTTCCATCCTCATTAAATCAGTATAGCCTTGCATTATAAGGTTTGTTGAGAATGGGCTGGGGATGATTGTGTCAACAAATTTGATTTTTATTTTTCCTTCTTTAATCCACTTTATCACCTTCTTTGCATTTTCAATGTCCATTAAATCTTCCAAGACTTCTCTTCTCGCTTCTCTCAGAATTGGGAATTCATTTGTAATTTTTTTTACTGCATAAAGGAGGAAATGACTCTTCATCTGCTGTTTTCCGACAGTTTTATTGTTTCCCTTGTAATTCCTTAAAATCATTAAAGACCTTGTTGCACAGTGTCTGAATCTTTTTGCGAGAACATCTGTTTTTTCAATTGCTTCTTGAAGGATTTCTTCTAGATTTTCCGGTTTTATGAAGTTCAATGCTTTCTCTATGTTGAGACTTTCTCCTGCGAGATAAAATCCATTATCATTTATTCCCATTTCAATGTCTCTTCCTCCTGCTCTTCCAACAAGGAAACCAAAAGCTCTGGATAATGCATCGTTAACCCTTCTTCCATACATGCTTGGGAAAAGCAGATATTTCTTCTCTCCCTTGTATCTTTCGATAATCATCTGTTTTTCATTTGAGATTCCAATGAATTTGTGTTGTTCATAAAAATAGTCAGTAATCTTTTTTGCAACATCTTCATCAACATACAGATAATCTTTTACAAATTTTGAAATTTCTTCTTTGGATTTGTTTGCAGAGAATTTTTCATGCATCAAAAGTCTGAATTTGTTTATTTCTAAGCCAGAATCAAAACTTAAAGGCAGCATTTCAGAGAACCAGGAAGGAATTGTCGGAGACAAATTATCTGCAGCAGTAACATAAAGGTTCATTCCCTTGGTGTATTGATATTGGTATTTTCTTCCTCCAAGAACGAAGACATCTCTTTTTTTCATTCTTTCCATGAATCCTTCATCTATAAATCCAATAGGTTCGTTTGTCTTAGTGTATTTTACTGTTATGAAAGATTCATCAGGGATGGTTCCTATATTAGTCATGTAAAGAACTCTTGCCATTTTACCTCTTTTTCCAATCTGTTTTTTCTCTGCGTCATACCATATTTTTCCATAGACATGGTTTTTATCTAAATCATATTCTCCTGCAAGGTAACTTATGACATCAAAGAAATCTTTTCTAGTTAAGTTTGCATAACAATGACTGCTCTTTATTGTTTCAAATAAATGTTCAATATCCCAGACCTTATATATTGCCATTCCATAAATTTGCTGTGAAAGTACATCGAGGCAGTTTTTTGGGAAAGTAATTTTGTTGATTTTCTTTTCTATCATTTCTTTTTGAATGACGGAACATTCAACTAAGTCATCTCTTTCAGTAACTATGAATCTCCCCTTTGCTATCTCATGAAGTTTGTGTCCTGCTCTTCCAAGCCTTTGCAATGCTCTGGCTGAAGATTTTGGAGAGCCAATCATAACGACCAGGTCAATATAACCAATATCTATCCCTAGTTCCAGACTTGTGGAACAAACTACAACTTTCAGCTCTCCTTTTCTAAGTTTTTCTTCAACATCAAATCTATGTTCTTTTGAAAGTGAAGAATGGTGTGCAGCTATATTGTCATCTCCGTACTCTGTTGGAAATTTCTCCTTCATGTTATTAACAATTCTTTCAGTTGCTGAACGTGTGTTTGTGAAGATTAAAGTTGTTTCATGTTTTCTTATCAATTCTGCAAGAAGATTGTAGGTATTTGGGAAAACGTCTTTATCTTCTATAAGATCTTTTATTGGGGTTAGGACTTGCAAATCTACGGTTTTGTTTAACGGAACTCTAGCAATCATAACTTCTCTGTCTTCTCCGTTTCCAACAAGGAATTTTGCAACTTCTTCCATAGGTTCAACTGTTGCACTGAGACCTATCTTTGTGGGCCAAATTTGACTTATTTCATTTAGTCTTTCTAATGTTAAACTGAGATAGGTTCCTCTTTTATTTTCAAGAGCGTGAATTTCATCAACAATAACAAATTCTATTGCTTTCATGTTTTCAACAAATTTTGGACTTGTAAGAACAATTGCTAAGGATTCAGGGGTTGTTATGAAGATATGCGGGATTTTCCTTGCCATTTTGGCCCTTTCGGAAGGAGTGGTGTCACCAGTTCTTAATCCAACTCTAATGTCTTGCAAATGGATTCCTTTTTTTTCTGCTATTTCTCTTATTTCATTTAGAGGTTCTACTAAATTTTTGTGAATATCATTGCTTAGCGCTTTCAAAGGAGAAGTGTAAACTGCGTAGACTCTGTCTTCTAAATCTCCTCTTGCTGCCTGCATAACTAAGTAATTGAGTATTGAGAGAAATGCGGTAAGTGTTTTTGTTCCTCCTGTTGGGGCGGAGATTAGAATATCTCTTCTGTTCCAAATATTTAGAACACCATACTCCTGAGTAGGTGAAAGGTCCTTGAATTTTCCAAAGAACCATTCTTTTACAAGAGGATGAAGGATTTCCCTGACATCCTTGTTCTTCGCTTTTTTAGCTTCTGTAACAGTTGTCATTTTCTTAATTATATACTTTAGAATATATATTGGAGTGAATAATGGGTTTTTAAG